>JAJZZT010000399.1 GCA_021797415.1 Bacillota bacterium | reverse complement strand
TCCGATCGATTCCCTCTGGGCGCATCACAATCACTGCATTAGCTCGGACTGCTCAGAACCCGTTTTTCGTCCTCAATGTCCAATACCCATCTTCCCCGAGACAAACCGCCAGGAGACGAGGAGCCTGCAAGACGGGCGCTGACTTGAAGGCCACGCCACTTTGAGTATGTTATGGCCCAGTGTTCTGTGACAGGTCCATGTTGCTCTATTCGCGTATAGAGGTTGTTCAAAAAGGGGTCAGCAGGGCGGCACGGTGGACTCCTTGATTATCTGGCATGGCTGATGACGGTCTGCAAAGCCTGAACCGGGTTGCCGGCTTGTTGCAGGTAGTTGACCAGCGGCCCTTCTTGCCAGGCCACGATGGTCTGTGGGCTAAAGCTTGCTCCATTGGCATCCGTGCTGTTCACAACGATGATTCCATGCCTGTTTGGAAATGGAAGCCTATGCGTGTGAAGATAGGAAACGATGTTTGTTGCAACCTGCTTCACCTGGACATTGGAGTTCCTAGTGTAGTACCGCATCTGAACCGTCCAATTCCCCTCCTGCCACACAAATCTTGCATGACCCATGCCCGCGCTCTCTCTGGCGGTAATGCCATTTCCCAAGTTCACCGTCGGACTGCCCGGACCTACCCCGTTTCCACCTTGAATCCTTGCAATGCGATTGGCCGCTTCTGCAAAGGTAGGATAGGACGTCGTGGAAATCGGGCTGTTCCCTTGACTTCTCGCGGCGCTGGCCTGGAATTGCTTTGGATAGGGTTTATTGGGAACCAACTTCGAACCAGTCCAGGCATACGTAATTGTAACCGGAGTTCCCGTTGGATTGGCAAGGGAGTCACCCTTCGTGTAGACAGGATAAGTAACAGCAACGCCCTGTCCAACAGCTTTGGCGCTTGTGATGCCCAAGCTTGGTTTGGCGGTGTCGGTTCCCAAATACCTGCCGTCGAGAAAGAAGAACACAAATTGATTGTGACCATCCTGCGACCTTGTCGCTGTTGCAATCCACGCGCTCAATACACTGCCCGAGGCGGTTTTCACAGCCGCATTTGGAGTTGTCTCATTGACCGAGTAGCCCTTCTTCTTGATCCACATGATCTCACTCGTGTACTGGGAGTGTGATGCGCTGACGACGCCAGCCTTCGCTGCGAAGCGCGTGTGATGCACTTCATATCCCACATAACTGCCGAACAGAACCAACGCAGAAACCACGGCCGCAGATGCCTTCATCATTGTCATTCCCCTTTTCGTTTTGTGAATACGAGTGCCGTCCATGGCTTGTTCAATGCTGTGCCAGATATCCGCGCGTTCATTTGGAGACAGTTTGATTTCGGACAGGACTGAATAATCCTCGAAATGATTTCTATCTCGCGTCAAGGGGGATTGCCTCCGTGTAATTCGAGTCGAATATCTCACGCAATTTGGTGATCGCTCTTTGGTCGGTTTTCTTCACTTTGCTTTCTGACCAACCCAGGATTTCAACCGCTTCCTGAATGGTGTACTTTTGCACATGGCGCAGAACAAATACCTGTCGATAAGACTGCGGGACTTTGGAAAGCGCATCTTGCCACATCATCACGCTCTCAACTTTGTCGGACGAGTCATCGACTGATCCAGTCACTCGGTTCTCCGCCAACCACTTCCGTTCCGTTCGTTTCTTTCTGAATTCACTGTACATATAATTCCTGGCGATACTCATCAACCAAGTGCGTGAACTCGAATTTTCCCGAAATGTCCCCCATGACTGGAAGGCGCGAAGGAACACTTCCTGCACAACATCGTGTGCCGCCGTTGGATCGCCAAGGGTGAGTCGTGCGAATCGGTAGACCTCGTCAGCGTGTAAATCATATAGCGAACGGATCGCTTCCTTGGCGTTGGGGTCGGCCCTCACTCGAAATTCACCGCCTCATCTCCTTGCATGGATTAGACGCATGGGGAAGCGATTTGGGGACACTCGGATCCAAATTGCTTCCCCATCCGCTTTCATCCCTTCAACATCATTCGTCGCTATATCGGAAGAGTCTATCACGAGATCGCTCCGAGGGAACGATGACTGTGATGTTGACAGCCATTTCACTCTCGGTTTATAGTAGTATGTATAAATACTACTACGGAACAGGCCACATTGACTCACATACCATCGACCGGATTGCAAAAACGTTCGCCTTTGTGCCGAAAAACTGGGGGACCTTCATGAAAGCCGAGCAGAGATTAACTTTGGGGATTCTTTTGTCCACATTCCTCGCCGCCCTGGACAGTACGCTGATGGCCACTATCGGCCCAACCGTCTCCGCCGACCTCCACGGAATGGGTCTGTACACATGGTTGCTCACCGCCTTTATGGCGGCAACGACGATCGCCGCACCCATCTTCGGGAAACTTGTGGACACTTTCTCACCCCGACGGCTCTATACGGTTGGACTCGGTACATTTGCCGCCGCTTCGCTCGGCTGTTCCATGGCCCCGAACATGCAGGTCTTCCTCGGACTGCGCTTCCTGCAGGGAATAGGGGCAGGCGGCATCTTCACACTCGGCCTTGTCATGATCGGAAAGCTGTACCATGGTGCAAAGCGTTCCCAAATGCAAGGCAGGCAAAGTGCCATGTGGGGTTTGGCCGGACTCCTTGGACCGAGTTTAGGCGGCGTGGTGGCCCAGTTTCTATCCTGGCGGCTGCTGTTCCTGATAAACGTCCCCTTGTCGCTGCTTGCGATCGGGTGGATGCGAAACGCGTCCGTCGCAGGGAACGATCCCCGTCCCCGGGCGAGAGGTGTGTTCGACTATTGGGGAGGCGCGCTGCTGACAGGGTCCATGCTTTGTATGCTCGCATTCCCCACTGTACTGCAAAATTCCCTTGCGTCCCCCGCGGGCTGGATCTTGCTCGTCGCCGGGCTCATATTGCTCGGCGTCGTCTATGACGTAGAGCGGCACGTGCAAAATCCGCTGATCCCCATACGGGGATTGAACAATTCTGCGGTGGCGGCGTGCCTCGGCGTCGGATTCATTGCAAGTGCCATCATGTTTTCCTGCGCCCTGCTCATCCCACTGCTCGTTCAGAATGGTTTGGACGCACCTCAATGGGTGACGGGCATCGTCTTGTTGTCCATGCCACTGGGTTGGGCGGCAGGAAGCATGGTCGCCGGCAAATTCATACGCCCCGGATCCATCAGAATCCCGCTTGTCGGCATTATAATAACCGCATCGGGTTTACTTGGATTCCAGGTCAGGTTGGCGCAATCCCTGCCGGCGCAATTGTCCGTCATCGACCTGAGCGCGCTGTTCACGGGCGCCGGAATCGGATTTCTGATCATGAGCGCCCTCGTGACGCTTCAATCCCAGGCCGAAACAAACATGGGGGCACTGACCGGACTGTTTAATCTGGTGCGAAACATGGGCAATGCGCTCGGCCCCGGATTGATCGGCGGCGTGAACTTTATTTTGCTCGCAAGGACGCAGGCAGGTGAAGTGACGGACAGTACGGCACACGGGCTCGTGATCGAGAGATCCATCCATTTGACGCTTTGGATTCCTCTGGCCCTGACCATCGTCCTGCTGCCTGCCGCGTTGCGTATGAGAATTCTGCGCGTCAAGGAGAAAGCCGTGACGGCGTCGAAGTGATCGCTCCCTCCTTCGCCAATAGCGGTGAATCACACGATCAAGAGAGGCGGTGTGCCAATTGATTGACCTGCTTAGACGGATTGGCCTATCTGAGCTTGAGGCGCGATGTTATATGGCCTTGCATGAAGATCCGGGTTTGACTGGCTACGAGGTGGCAAAACGGGTGTCGGTCTCTCGGACCAACGTGTATGCCGCCCTGCGCTCGCTGATGGACAAAGGGGCCTGCAGCGTTGTGGAGGAAAAAACCCCGCGTTACGATGCCGTCCCCATTGACCATGTGATCCGATATTTTCGCGCTGAATTTGAGCAGACGGCTGGGCACCTTGTCAATGGACTGAAATCTCCGCCGCGCGACGCTGCGTCATTCTATACGTGGAAAGGAATGGACTCCATTGCAATGGCGATGAAACGGATGGCGGCCGCAGCGGACGCCACAGTCATCGTGGACATGTGGTCCGAGGATGTGCAGTGGATTGAAGATGCGCTGGTCCATGCTCAGTCCAGGGGCCTCACGGTAATTCTTGTGGTCATGGGTGAGATTCAATCGCCAATCAAGAATGTCATCAATCACAAACGCGGCCAGGACGAGTGGTCCGGTTTCAGGACAAGAAAGTTTTCTATGCTGTGCGACTCCCGTTTTGCGCTGCTCGGAAATTTGGGGGATTCGCGCAAGCCTTCTGCGTTGGAGACGGAAAGTCCCGCTGTCATTGAGGTGTTAAGAAACGCCTTTTTCCATGATCTGTTGCTGCAAACGATTGAAACGGATTTTGCAACGGAGTTGGCAGAGAAATATGGATCACACTACGAAGACTTGGTGGATCGGTTTATCCGCAAAAAGGGATGGAAGATCTGATGCGTCCATTCTCAAACGTCCCGGCACGAAGTTATACTACATCAATACACCCCAAAATCCCTGCCGGTTGCGAAACTTGTCCCCGTATATCATTTATTGAGATAAAGCAAAACGTCATCAATGTAATCGCATGCAGATTGTGAAGTGTCCACTTTAATACATTCCCAGTGAGCAGGCTTTTTGGCCCGATTGATTACCTCTTGCCATCTATCTTCAGGTATATCAACTGGACCAATCTGACTAATCATTCGCTCGCGGCTTTTCAACCTACGGTTGAGCTCATGCACATCGTTCAAGACACATTCTGTTGGCGCTCATTCTCTATGACGGTGGATCGTTGCTTTTTTGTCATTCGTGATGTCGGAGGAATTGGCGCGTGATTGTCGTATGCAGATAGTAGGGTAACCGACAACCACGCAGGGGAGGGTACGGAGACATAGGAAAAGGGAGACCAACGGTTTCGCAGCCCGGTCTCCCTTTTGCACCCAATCGTGCAGTTGCACGACCGATGTCTTCATCGTAGATGATTTCATTCCCCGATGTCCAGTCCTATTTGACGTTTTGTGCGCAGCCCGATGCCAAGGCCAGGGTGCGATAACCTGGCGCGACTTCCTGCGCGTCAGGAGCATATCACGAACCTTGTGTGAGTAATTCTAGAAGACCTTCCGGAACCAGTCTTGCTCTGCACAAACCAAACTCGCTCAAGTCTTTCCATACAGCTCTGTAAGTCGATCCCTTATCTTCAGTACCCTCCAGGAAGGCGCGTTCGTATAGGGAGGAATCGCAAAACTGAGCATCATAAATCTGGATAATCTGATGCCGTTGGATGCTGTTCATAGTAAAAATGTCTTCAATTGTTCCCAAATACCGCAAGTCGGTAATTTCAGCTGCCAGTTCTTCCCTGATTTCACGAACTAGGGCGTCTCGACTCATCTCACCGAATTTGATCCCGCCCCCTATCGGCCGATAATAGGAGATGTTCCTTACAGAATCAAATCCCTCCGCTACTAAGATCTTATTCCCATTTCCAAATACACAAATCGCTATCGGTCTTATATGTTCGGAACTCAAATCCACTCTCCTCCACTACGCCGATTCCCGTTAATCCAAGAGCTCTTCATTTGAGTATAGCGTATTCGGGCCACGGTGAGCGTTGCCCTTGTGTCTTCATGTGCCGTATAATTCGCACATCGGCCGCGGTGGCCAGTGTTGGGTGTTCGTCAGAGACCTGTGTGCTGTAATAGTTGCCCCAGCCGCGAATAATTGGATTGAGTAGCCGAACAAGCTTCGAAGTTTTCGCCGATTTGTTTGCGTCCGGAATACCCTTTATTTTTTGCAGTACCGCGTGACAACAAAGTCATCGGCGTAGGATACGATGTTGACGCCTGAATTTGCGCCGCCTTTTCCAAACTCGACTGCGTTGGCCAGTTGTCTCTGCAACCTTATGACGTGGCGCTCGATTCTCTTCCAGTTCATCCGCGTTTCGGCTTCATGTTCGTTGGTGTCCGCATTTTGGGCTTCCAACCATGCGCGCATGATTTCGTCTTGACAGCTTTCCCGGCGGTTCTTGCGAATGTGGCCTGTTGACTCGTCTCGTTGGACGGCTTTGCTGTCTTGTCATCTGGCGACAGGCTGTGCGTTCGTCTTCTGCTCATATTGCGACCTCAAGCTCTTCAGATCCTCGATCGGCGGAAGTCCAAACATGCGGGAATACTCGCGACTGAATTGCGATGGACTCCCATAGCCTACGCGAAACGCGGCATCGGCGGCATCCGTGGACTCGGACATCAACAGCCGTCGGGCCCCCTGCAGCCAGAGCTGTTTTTGGAACTGAATGGGGCTCATCGCAGTTACCTCTTTAAAGTGCCTGTGCAGAGAGGGAATGCTCATGCGTGCTTTTTCGGCAAGCTCCTCAATCTGGAAAGACCGGTCAAGGTTCTTCATGATGTGTCCGATAACGTCTCTGATTCGGTAACTTCTGCTTCCTTCCAGCGCGATCTGTCCGAGTGCCATTCCGTGCTGCCCTCGCAGAACGCGATAGAGAATTTCCTTCGCAAACAGGGGAGCCAGTACCGGAATATCCTGAGGATTATCCAGCAAACGAGCCAACCGGATCACCGCATCCAGCAGAGACGACTCCAGGCGACTGACAAACATGGCTCGCTGCGCGCTTTCTTTCGGCCCAACCCCGGCAGAAGTACCGGAATCGCTCCCGCGCCAACCAGACCCTTGGCGCCCTGAGCGACAATGCACAAGGAAGGTTTGTACATACCATGACGGGGTTCGGTCACACGGGAACGACGAACCAAGGTTAAAGCAGGTATCGCCGTTGCGTGAACGCCATCTCCATCGGCATGGCGCCGAATGAGTGCGACCAACTCATGCGGCTGACTGTCTGCATCTGCAATCACAGGGACCGCCTCGTTTCATCCATCGCGATGGCCCGTTTATAATCTGCATTCATCCGTTACAGAAGTGCTCTTGAGAGGATTGTGCAATGATTTGAGACAAACAGGATATCGGTCAATCTGTCGCTTGTTTCATAATCAAGGTGTCGGCGGATGCCCGTGCTTCGGGCGTGCGCACGACGGCCCTGACATCGTCCGGTTGACCGACACTCGCAAACGGGAGGACTCACCCTGTACACACGGTTGAAAGACCTGTTTCGGATCAAAGGTTACGGTCTGTTCCTCATTTGCATGCTATTGATCGGCATCGCACTTTCCACGACGTTGCCGTACGTATCGCTGTATTGCACACAAGACCTGGGGATGAGCGTTTCTACTTTCGGTGTGTTCATGGCTGTGAGCAGGTTGAGCGGCGTGGTGGTAAATTCGCTGATTGCCAGGCGGTCGGATGGTGGACTTGACCGAAGATGGTTGATTATCTATTCCATGTGTGCGTCGGCGATAGGATATACTTCCTATTTGCTCTCTCACAACCTGCTTGTTTTGATGCTCTCCGTTACTCTGTTTAACGGATTGGGGGCTCCGGCGATGCCTCAAATGTACGCATACGCGCGAGAGTCAGCTGCTGCGCGCGAATTTGACGACATGACGTTTGCCATGTCGACGCTGCGTTCCCTGTTGTCTCTCGGATTCGTGCTGGGACCATTGGCGGGAACTATCATTCTGCGGCTTCTTGGATACAAGGGACTCTTTCTGGGAACATCTATCATTTATGCGATCATCGCATCTCTGCTGCTCCTCTTCTTGCCACAACGCCAAGCGCAAGGGAATATGAATAGAGGAAGCCGCGAACGCACTTCTCCCCTCAAGAACAGTCAGATCAGGCTGCCGTTGGTGGCCTTTGCGTTGCTGTTCGCGGTCAATGCCGTCAATATGATGAACACGCCGCTATTCATTGTGAATGACATCCACGGAACCCACATGGATGTGGGGTTGGTGACCAGCGTCAGCGCGGCGCTGGAAATCCCCATCATGATTGCGCTCGGCGCCCTCGCCAGACGGATATCGAACCATACTCTCATGATTTACGGCTGCCTTGTCGCGGTTCTCTACTACACTGTCCTGAGTGTCTCAAGCCATGCGTGGGAACTGATTGTGGCGCAGCTTTTTCAGGCGGCGTTCGTCGCGATCGTGATGGGCAATGGATTGAGCTACTTCACAGACCTGTTTCCGAATTCACCCGGGTTTGCCACAACCATCTACTCCAACGGGTCAACGATCGGCATGTTGATCGGAAGCCTGGGTGCCGGCGTCATGGCCCAGTACGCAGGATTTCGGAGTGTCTATTGGGCGTGCCTGGCGATGGTGATTCTCGCTTTCGTTGTCCTGTGGAGATCAAGACCGGTCGTGATGGAGGGCGAATAATTGGGCAAAATAACTGCGATCAATGTCGGTGAACAGGTCCTTGTGGTGCAAGTCCATCCAAACAAGTCCCTTCAGGCTACGCTGAGACACAGCTAAATGCTCCTCCTCGGGATCACAGCCCAAAACAGGCTCCTGCTGCCCAATGTCAACCAAGAATGTCCTGTGATCATTGCGATGTGAGATCTCGAAGATTATGTCCCCCTGAACGTTCGCTTCTTCCAGAAGTTCTCGCAACACGGCTTCAGCCGGATTTTCATCGGCCTCGACGCGACCACCGATAAATGAGTGTCTCAATTGGTTGAGACTTGTGACCATGGCGTGGGCAAACAGCATTTTCTCCTCCCGAATTATGATCGCCTGTGCCCGTATTCCCATTTTTCACTCCACCCCTCTATGTAAATCCCCTACGTTGTTTAACTTGGCGGTGGATCGTCCCCTTTCGAATTCGCGCAGACGTGTCAGGCCGGCGGCATCAGTGGAAACTCGTGGTCTCCCGTGAGTGAGGATCACCCAAGTCTCTGAGTCTTGCCGGGGAACGGAGGCAGCTCGCAAGCGTGGAAAGCGTGCCCTCCGGGGATGGTATTGGCGCTCCAATCGATCGGCCATGCCATTGACCCGGCCATGGCATGGCGGTGGCGAAAGCCGCGGCGAGGTCAACGAACGGGAAGCCAGCCGAGGGAGTCCTGGCGACGCACCGACTCGCGTTATTCACGGGATGATGCGAGCCGTGCGATAGGACTCCACGTAGCGGAAGAAACTATCAGCGCTATCGCGAAAGCCCAGAAATCCCGCCTTGCGAGATATGTTCATATCTGATACGCATTCCATCTCGCGGCCGAGATCTGCGTCAGAGTGCCACCAGGAGGCGATGCGTGAGATGTCCGGTTCCACCAATCTGCGCTTTCTGGCAATGGCTCGCCAAGTGCCCGCCGTCTCAGCGTTACCCAGACGCGCCTCCAAAGGGCGTGCCACGCCATCGAATCCTTCCCAGTCGAGCCCGAAATGAGCTGCGATGCGCGGCCACAGCCAGCGCCAACGAAAGACATCGCCGTTGGCAACGTTGAACGCTTGATCCTGTCCGGTTTCGTGGGTTGCAGCCCAGATCATCTGCTCACCGACCAATTCGGCGTCGGTCACATCGGTCAATCCGTTCCACTGTGTTTGTGATCCCGGAAAAATAAAGGGCAGGCCACGCTCCTTGCAGATGGTGGCATAGGCAGACAACGTCAGCACCATGTTCATGGCGTTGCCCGTGGCAAATCCGAATACGGTATGCGAGCGGAGGTTGTCCAAAAAGGGGGCAGAACTCCCCGGCGCATTGCCGCGTCAGCGCCAAGGGGCTCGCTTCCTTACACTGCGCTTGTATTACCTGGCCACTTTCTGAACAGGTTCCGAAAGTGCGCTCAGCCGGATCTTTGTTGCAGGCCACGGGCTTTCGCGTGTGGTCAATCAGAAGAAATCGAAGGGTTCGTCTCATGCGCATACATCAGCACAATTCAAACAGGCAGGATTCCGAATTTCCGCAGGGAATTGAGACAGGTTGCTGACAGCAGGCCGGGTCCCGGAACCCTAACCTTGGATTGCACTACTATGGCCCGCGACAACGCGCCACCCTCTGCCCTCTGCCCTTTGCCAAATGCGTGTGAACCGAAGGTCGATGGTAAATGGCTCGCCAGAATAAGTCCCTGAAGTCTTCATACGAACTGACACAATAACAATTTCATCGTTAGCCTTGAGGAACTGCTCGGACGGTTCAAGAGTGCTGAAGTTGAGGATGCCAGAACGGTGGACCTCTAAATCAGATTGCTTGGTAAGCAACTGACCGAGGTGGTCGGTGAATACAAGGTCGTCAGATATCAGCCGATTAAGCGTATTTACATCTGAGGCCAACATCGCCTGCCTCAACTCTTCTTCCACAAATGCGATTTGGTCTTTGAGGTTATCTGGCAATTTAGCACTGGCACTGCATGTATGGTCTATCTTCGGCACGGACAGTATCCCCCTTGACTTATAGAGCCTGTTCAAAAAGGTCATAAATCTCGGATGGAAAACAAAAATGCACACCCGCGAAAAATGGAAGTACCACTACACCCATTAAACCAAAGACGCATTGAAGAAACCGAAAAATCAAGCATGGCGCAATTTTATCGGCGTGCCCGACATCGAAAAGGTGCCGGCCCACAGCAGCCTGAGCCATTTTCGTACGAAAGTCAGTGCCGAGTTGTTTTATTCGATCCTCATCGACCTCATCGCTCAAGCCCTGAAACGGAAGGACTTTCTGCAACCGACTCTCACCGGTATGGATTCCAGGCCGGTTTGGGCCAATGTCAACGGGTATAAGCATAAACGCTGTGGCTGTCCGGATCGAAGTCAGTGTGACTGTGAGAAGACGTATTCCGATCCAGACGCCACCTGCGGTGTGCAGCGAACGAAGGCCAAACAGAACAAGTTTTTCATCGGATATCGCAAGCATTCGATTGTCTGCCCCAGCCCCAAAGGGCCGCTTGTCCTTTTCTCGATTATTCTGCCCAATGACACGACGGATGTCAAAGTCATGCTGCCGCTGATTGACATGATGAAGAAAATCGAGGGACTGCAGAGGTCGACTATCTGGTGGCCGACTTGGGTTACTTGGACGCGAAAGACCAGAAGGTGGCGTTACCCTGTCACGATGTGGCGGTGGTGACGGGAATCAAGAAAAACACCGTCATTCCGGAGCATTGCTCCTCGAAGGGAAACCCGGAATGCGAGCAAGGACATGCCCTCGTGTTCGATGGATTTGACCGAGATACCCATACCGCCTGGTTTCGTGGTGACCCTGTGTTGTGCGCTGCCTGTCCTCTGCAAGGTCTTTGCGATCAACAGTTTGTATTCCTTCGAGGGAAATCCCCTCTTTCACGGACCGGTGCCACAGGACAGCATGCTGCAAGAGCAGATGTTGAAATTCCGCAAACAGGTGGAACTCGCGTTTGCGCAAGAGTCGAATCCATTGACCTCCGTCATGAAGCGCAAGAAGGTGCCGGTGAGGGAAACCAAACGGGTAGAGAAATGGTTTATCCTGCGGGATGCGTTCCGGTTGGTGGAACGGATGATTCAGCACGTCAGGGCGACTGTCTTGCCGCAGATTCATGTCGCGAACATTAAGAAGCTGGAGGAGATACAAGCGGAGCAGATGTCGTTGCCGTGGGCGGGGTAACGTTCACGAATATACACCAATAAGAGGAATAACAAGCTTTGGCACGGGATCGGTCTGTCCACATTTCGCCACTGGTGAAGTGAGCAGTGCAAGGAAAGGCCACAACACAACTTGCGACCCTCCAATTACCAATAGTGGGGTCTCACCTGGTGAATCAAGCTGTTACAACAGAACTAAAGTCGGGCTTTTTGAACAGCCTCATTATAGAGATACGCAACGGACAAATGGTATCATGGGGCATCCGAGTTTACAGTATGACGAAGAGCGGCGAGGAGAAGGCGTCTTTGAGCGATTATGTAGGAGAGATGCGAAAGTATGTGGGCCGGCGGCCGCTCCTTCTCGTCGGCGCTTGTGTGGCGGTGATGGATGGCCATGGACGTTTATTGCTGGAGCGCAGAGCGGACAATCACGCCTGGGGGTTGCCCGGAGGCGTTCACGAGCCGGGCGAGACGGTGGAGGAGAGCGCACGGCGCGAACTGTTCGAAGAGACGGGCCTGCGGTGTGACGATCTTTCTCTCTTTGGCGTCTATTCGGGACCGGAATTGTTTTACGAGTATCCAAACGGCGATCAGGTGCACAATGTCACGCTCGTCTATCTGTGCAAGGCCCATCATGGGACACTGGCGGTGAGTGGCGAGAGCCACGAGGTCAAATTCTTTTCCTTGAGCGAACTGCCTGACGCCAAGTCCATCAGTCCACCTTTGCGACCCGCACTGCGTGAAGTCAGGGAGTGGATGCGCACCGAACCGATGTGCTCATCGTGAACGGCTCGTCCTCCACTCGCCATCCGAGCAGGACGGCTGAACGCCTGGCTGCCTGAGCGTGCGAAACGTGGGTGATCACAGCATAATCAAGAAGATCACGGCGTAATCAAGAAGGTGGCGCGCGAGATGCCAAAGATGTTTGTTATCCGCCATGCAGCAACCATCATGGATTTTGACATTCCGCCTGCCGATTGGACTGTTTCGACTGAAGGAGTTCAGGCAACCAGAGCACTCGCCGCGCAAGAGTCTTGGAGTGGCGTTTCCCGGATTTATCACAGTCCAGAAAACAAAGCTGTCGCTACGGCGAAGATCGTGAGCGAAGTGTCGGGCATTCCAACAAGAGTGGCGGATGACCTTCGAGAACTCGGAATTCCGACTATCCAACCTGGCGAAGAGTTCATATGTCGGGTAGGGGCATACCTTGCCGGCTCTCACGATCCAGAGTTTGAAGACTGGAACGCCGCAACAGAGCGCATCGTCCATTGTGTTCAAGGCATTGTTCGCGATGAACACGGAACGTCCGTCGCGATCGTTTCACACGGACGGATCTTGACCGTGCTGTTCAGCCACATTTTAAAAAGGCGCATGTCGGTTGAGGAATGGCGGTCTATCCGCATGCCCGATCTGTCCGTTGTCGATCTGGATTCATGGACTGTGGAGAGAGGTTTTCTATCGCCCAGCGCACGATAGGTCACAATGCATCAGGCAGCCCGAACATGAAACGATCACGCACGCGAGAGACGGGCGTCCTGTGCGAAGGCCAAGAGGGCCGCGTCCTTGTGCAGCCTGTTCGAGTCCTGTCAATTGTTTATCCGCGCACCATGTGGATGTAAGCGCGAGCGATCCTCAGGTCCTCGAGAGCCTCTCTCGCCGTGCAGGGAGCGGGTTTTTCGCCCTGTGCCGCGGCGATAAAGTTGCTGGCCTGTTGCCGCATGGCCGAGCGGTTGGGCATGTGCGGCCGCTCCGTGACGGGAGCCCCGCGCCCGTTGTCGCGCATCACCGTTACCTCGCCCGCTTGTTGCCTGACCAACGGGGCGGGAAGACTCACGTTGATATAACCCTTTTCAAAGGCGATCAAAATCTGTTCGTGCCATTCCGTGGTCGTACTGTAGGGCGCCATCTCGAGCGTGACGCACACGCCGCTCTTGCTTTCGCCAACCAGTAAGACACCGGACGGATCGGCGTAGCGCAATTGATATTCTTCGCCCAGGAAGTGGCGAATGAGATTGACTTGATGGATGTAGTAGTTGACAAACGAGTCATACGCGCGCGCCGTTGGCTCATCCATGTCGGTCGGCATGGGCTCGAGTTCCGCCGGCGGCGCGGGTTCGTCGGTCATGAGCGGTCTGTCTGCGCCGCCCATCCAGTCGCCCGGAGGCATGGTGACACGGATGTAGCGCAACCGTCCGTATTCCTGCGAGACTTTCCATTCGTCCACGACGGCCTTCGCGTATTCGACGGCGGGATCGGATCGCTTGTGATACCCGACCATATGCAAGACTTGCAGGCGGTCGCCCAATTCGACCAATTGTTCTCCGGCCTCGACCGACAGTGTCAACGGCTTCTCGGTAAATACCGGAATGCCAGCGCGCAGGAGGCCGGGGACGATGATGCTGTGACGGCGATAGGGCTGCGGGGCGACAATCGCGTCCACACCCCCGCCTTCCAGCAGTTCGGTGTGGTCACGGTAGACCTTCGGAACACCGTAGCGACGGGACACCCTGTGGGCCAGTTCGATTTTGGGCTCCGCGAGCGCGACCAGTTCACACTGACCCAGTGCGGCCAGCACGGAATAATTCGAAAGATGGGCCATCTGTCCCATGCCGCCGACACCCACAAAGCCGATTCGCAGTTTGTTCATCCGCGGGTCTCACTCCTGGACTCCCAGATTTTCAAACAGATACAGCCCGTCTTTCCCCGGCGCCACGATGTCAGGATATCCGTTTCCGGTAATATCCTGCACCCAGAAATAGATACCACACCCTGACGCCCTGTCCGCGGGACCGAAGTCGATCACATGTTTTTCAAACTTGCCCCGGTTGATCTTGAAATAGTAGATGCCAAGTGGATCGTCGGCGCCGGGATCATGACCGTTATGCGCGCGGTAGCGCTTGCCGGTGACCAGTTCCGGTTCGCCGTCGCCGTCCAGATCGGCCAACCACAAGTCGTGATACTGCGAGCAGGTTGGATCGATTTCGTGCCTGATCCACGTTCTCTCGCCGTTCTTGTCCAGGCGTTGTTCCCACCAGTCGAGGCCATAATCGTGCGCTTGCCCGACAATGAGGTCGCACAACCCATTGCCCGTGACATCATACCCGATGATGGGGACGCTGGCAGAACCCAGAGCAAACTCGTTGTGAAACGTCCACGGCGTTTGAAATGGGTCTTGCGGTTGTTCCAACCAACCTTGCGCCAGCAGGACGTCCATCCGTCCATCCCCATTGACATCTCCAAATCCCATACCGTGACCGCTGTGTTGCATATCGCCGATGATATGTTTTGTAAAGTGGCCGGTTCCTCGACCCTGATCATCTTGCGCCAATTTATAAAACGCCTGCGGTCCACCCGGCGTATTGGGGAAAATTTCAGGCGTTCCGCAACTGTCAATATCGTAAAACCGGATGGTCTCAATCGAGCCGCAACAGTCGACGTCGATCACGTCCCACTCTCGCAGGCTGTGGCCCGGATTACGGCGCCACCGCAGCGTCTGTCCCCACCAAGCGCCCGTGATGATGTCGAGAAAGCCATCGCCGTCCACGTCCATGGGATAATCCGAGAAGTCGTCGTGGTATTGGTCCACGGCGAGCACATCGCAGATTTTGTGCTTTCGTTGGAAGTCTGGCCCCTCGTGCCAGTATTCGCCGCTGACGATGTCCAGGTACCCATCGTTGTTCACATCGAAGACGGCGCATGCTTCATACTTTCCCTTGTCGATCAGACGTTTTTGAAAGGCGATCGTCATTTGTTCACCGCTTTCAGGATGATTCTCTGCCTGTAGTCAACAGGTATTGATATCCGCCCAAGGGTATCTGAATTTTGAGCGGGACACGCCCCTTGGACACGTCCACCAATACGTGGAATGGCAATCAGTGAAAGCACCACTGAAATCGCTTGATAAAACAGCGCGATGAGTCCCCCATAAAACCACAGGCCATTGCCAAGCGCGCCCGATACCAGGTATGTTGGCGGGAAAGCGAGCATAATCGCCAGGGCCGAGACGGTCATGACCATGGCCGATCGCAACGGGGCCGATATTTGCGTGTCTACAAATCCGTATAACTCGTACCAGCGCCGACCATCCCGAGTACCATGAGCAGAACCCATTGCTTCAACGGAATCCTTGCCCCTTTCCTCCAAAACACCGCAATGGCCCACAATAAAACGGATGCCATGGCATATTGTGAGTCGGTTACGTCGCCTACCGTGAAGCCGTGCTGATGGGCAACTTTCATCAGCGGTGTGACGATGCCGCAGCAACTGCTTGCCACCAATACCATCGCAACGTAGATGGCTCTGTTGTTCACGGTCTTTCGCTCCATGTACGCGCAATTCCTGTTTGCAATCCTGCTCGCAATTCTATAGTATCCCATATTGCCCACGCTGGCGCGTTCGCGACGGAAATCGTGGACCCCGCGACGATCCCCCTGAAAGAGGTTGTTCAAAAAGGGGGCAGAACTCTCCGGCGCTGGCGGAGTCAT
>JAJZZT010000409.1 GCA_021797415.1 Bacillota bacterium | reverse complement strand
CGTGCTCAAATGTTGGGGAATCGACGGACTGGCGTCGCACACCAACGTGTGCTCGTCCGGCGGGCGCGCCGGTTACGCGTTCTGGATGGGCATGGACCGGCCGGCGCCGGATTACGCGAACGCCCGCTTCATCCTCATGATGAGTTCGCACCTGGAGGCGGGCCATTACTTCAACCCAAACGCGCAGCGGATTATGGAAGCGAAGAAAAGCGGCACGAAGGTGGCCGTGATCGACACGCGCCTGTCCAATACGGCGTCGAAAGCGGACTATTGGCTCTCGCCGTGGCCTGGAACAGAGTCTGCGCTGCTGCTGGCGATGGCGAACGAACTGCTGCGCACAGACCGCTTTCATCGCGAGTTCATGCGCCAGTGGGTGAATTGGCGCGAATTTCTCGAAGACCGCCAGTACCTGGAAGAACTGCGGGATCGCGGATTCGTAAACAACGTGCCGACGGGACGGTCGTTCGACGATTTTGTCGCATTGATCAAACAGATCTACCGTCACTATACCCCCGAGTGGGCCGAGGAGGAGACGGGCATTGCGCCGGGCGTGATCCGGCAGATCGCCGACGAAATCGCCCGCGCGGGAACCGCGTTTGCGACAAACATCTGGCGCAATGCGGCCGCCGGGCATCTCGGCGGCTGGATGATCACGCGCTGTCTCACTTTCCTGAATGTCCTGACGGGAGCGATGGGCGAGCCCGGGAGCTTGCTGCCGAATTCCTGGGTCAAATTTGTTCCCGCGCGTCACAGCGCTCCGGAATCGCTGCGCACCTGGAACGAGAATCACTGGCCGCGCGAGTACCCGCTGTCGTTTTTTGAACTGAGTTTTTGCCTGCCGCACATCCTGCGCAGGCGGGACAAACGGCTCGAAGTGTATTTTGCCCGCGTAGTCAATCCGGTCTGGACGTTTCCGGACGGATTCAGTTGGATCAATATGTTCAAAGAGCGCGACCGTGTCGGCCTGCACGTGACGCTTTCGCCGGTGTGGTCGGAGACCTCGCAATTCTCGGATTACGTGCTGCCCATGGGACTCGCGACAGAACGCCACGATCTGCACAGTTACGAGACGCACGCGGCGCAATGGATCGGCTTTCGCCAGCCTGTCGCGCGGGTGTGGAAAGAGCGCAGGGGCGAGGCGGTGGCCGATACGCGCACCGCCAATCCGGGAGAGGTGTGGGAAGAGAACGAGTTTTGGATTGAACTGTCGTGGCGCATTGACCCGGACGGCAGTCTCGGCATCCGCCGGCACTTTGAGTCGCCGTACCGGCCGGGCGAGAAGATCACGGTTCTTGAATACTATCAGTGGATCTTTGAGAATGCGGTGCCCGGTCTGCCGGAGGCCGCGGCGGAGCAGGGACTGGCGCCGCTTGCATACATGCAGAAATACGGCTGCTTTGAAGTGACGAAAGAGGTATGCGGGGTGCACCGCAGGTCGCTTCCGGCGGAACTGGTGGGCGATGCCACGATTGTTCCGGAGATTTCAGGGGACGGGCGGTACAACGGCAGGCAGGCTGGTGTCTGGGTGGACCACCCCGTGCATGGCGACAACCACGCGCCGCTGCCGGGTCCGTTCAAGAATGAGCGGGGACAGTTCCGTGCGGGCATCGTGGTGAATGACAGGGCTGTCAAAGGCTGGCCCACGCCGTCCGGAAAGCTCGAATTCTTCTCGACGACGCTGCGCGACTGGAATTGGCGCGAGTACGCGATTCCCATCTATCCGCGAAACGAGGCGGAGAGGCGGCAGATGCCGCACATTGTCACGCATGTCCATCACCGGACGATCGACCGCGACAATCACGAGTACATCCTGCTGCCGACGTTTCGCCTGCCGATGCTGATCCATTCGCGGACGAACGGCGCCAAGTGGCTGCACGAAATCGCACATGCGAATCCTGTCTGGATCCATCCGGAAGACGCGCAGCGCCTCTGCGTGCAGACGGGGGACGAGGTGCGGATCAGCACGGAGATCGGCTCGATTGTCGACAAGGTGTGGGTGACAGAGGGCATTCGCCCCGGCGTGATCGCGTGTTCGCACCACCTGGGACGCTGGCGTCTGCACGAAAACACCGGGAGCGACCGCTGGAGTTCGTCGCTGGTCCACATTGAGGAAGTGGAGGAGGGCAAGTGGCAGATGCGGCAGGTGCACGGGCCCGCGCCATTTGTCAGCGGCGATCCGGATTCACAGCGCATCTGGTGGTCGGACGGCGGTGTGCACCAGAATGCGATCTTCCCGGTGCAGCCCGACCCGATCAGCGGCATGCACTGCTGGCATCAGCGGATCCGCGTGGAGAAGGTGAGAAGCGGCGCGCATTACGGCGAGATCGAGGTGGATACGGAGAAGGCGTACCAGGTGTTTTTGCGCTGGTTGAAGATCACGCGTCCGGCGCCGGGCCCGGATGGGCTGTACCGGCCGTACTGGATGCTGCGTGTGCTGAAACCCCACCCCGACGCGTACGTGGTTCCCGAACAGGAGGACTGGGAACAGGAGGCGGATGAGGCTGCGCGTATCCAGTAGATTCCTATGGCGACTGAGCGCCGCATCGGCAAGATGAAAATGAGTTGGGCCGGCGCCATGTCCCATGCCCGGCGAGTTTAGCGACAGCGGTGTCCGGACAGAGGATTTCCAGGCGCCGCGCAGTGCGGTACAATGACTGCAAAGCGACTGTTCGGTTTGTCATGGACCGGGTCGGCGAAAGGCGCGGCAACTGGCGAAAGGCGCGGCAACTGCGCAATGGAAGGCGGCGTGCGTGTGCAGAGGGCATCTGGGGATGTGCGGGCGCCGGCGGGTGGCGGGCCGCTTCTCCCCGTCAGCGGCATCCTGTTGTCCGGTGGACACAGCAGGCGCATGGGGCGTGACAAGGCGAGTCTCACATGGAGGGGGCGGCCGTTTGCCCATTGGGTGCTGGATGCGCTCGGCACAGTGTCCGACGATGTGCTGGCCGTGCGCCGTCCCGGCCAGACCGCGATTGCGGGCGCAGCGCGCACGATATTTGACCGCCATCGGGACGCCGGTCCGCTCGCCGGACTGGAGGCGGGCCTGCTCGCCATGCATTGGGAGTGGGCGATTGTCTGCCCTGTCGATGCGCCGCTTGTGCGGCCGGATCTGTTGCGGCTGCTGGCGAGACTGATGGAGCGGCGGCGCAAAGTGACGCAGGCGGTTGTCCCTGTACAGGATGGGAGACCCCAGCCGTTGACCGCGTGTTACCACCGGTCGGCCGCCGCCGTCCTCGGTTCCGCGATCGCCGCCGACCGGCTGCGCGTGCTGTCCGCCCTGGATCAGTTGCGCATCCTGTACGTGCCTGAGGAAGTGTGGCGCGCGGTTGATCCGGACGGGCGCAGTTTTGCGGTGATCAATACGCCGGAGGAGTACGCCCGGTGGTGCGCTGTCGGGACGGATTCCGGGCCGTCCGGCGCGCCGCCCTCGGTGGTCTGAAGGGGAGTTTCATGCAATGGACGATTTGATCACGTTACAGGAAGCACAGCGGCGCATGGCGGACGCCGTTGTCCCTCTGGGCGCCGAACAGGCGCCTCTTTTGCAAGCGCTGGGGCGGACGTTGGCCGCCGCCGTGCCTTTCAAGGCAGACATGCCACCGTTCGATCGCGCCATGATGGATGGATACGCGGTGCGCGCGCGGGATGTCGCCGTCGCGGCGCCACAGGCGCCTGTTATCTTGCGTGATACGGGGCCGACAGTTTTTGCGGGAGCCCCGCACGGCGCCGTTTGTCCGCAGGGCGGGGCTGTGCGCACGATGACGGGGGCGCCCGTGCCGGATGGCGCGGACGCGGTTGTGCGGCTGGAATTCACGGAGCGCGGAGAGGCTGGGACGGTGCGCATCCTGCGCCCGGTTCCGGTCGGCGAAGCGGTGCAGTCGCGCGGGTTTGGCGGCCGCGCGGGCGACGAGATCGCGCCCGCGGGGGTGCGGGTGGACGCGTTGGCACTGGCGGCGCTGGCGGCGCACGGGCATGCGGACATCCGGGTCATGCGCCGGCCGCGCGTCGCGCTCGCCGCAATCGGAAGTGAACTCAGGACGCCGGGCGACGCGATGCAACCCGGACAGTTATACGATTCCAATTCCTATATGATGCAGTCACTTGTGCTCAGTTGGGGGGGAGAACCGCTGGCGGGCGGGATCTGTCCGGACAGTCTGGAGGAGATGGCCTCCCGGCTGGCCGCGCTGTGGGAGCGGGCGGATGTGCTTGTCACAACGGGCGGCGTGTCGGTGGGGGACGGCGATCTGACGCCGCGCGCCCTGTTGCGGTTGGGCGCCCGCAGCTTGTTCCAAGGTGTCTGGATGAGGCCGGGCACTCCGGTTTGCGCGTTCGAGAAAGACGGGAAGATCGCGCTCGCACTGTCCGGCAATCCCGGCGCCGCGTACGTCAACGCGGTACTGTTGCTGCTTCCGTTGCTGTACCGCTTGACAGGTCGGGCGCAATATCTGCAGGAACATGTCGTGACCGCCCGCCTGGCCGCCGATCCGGGCAAGCGCACGACGCGCCACGCGCGCTTCTTGCGCGGCCAACTGGCCATGCGCGATGCGACGCTGTGGATCGATCCCGGACTCGGCCAGTCGTCGGCCATCCCGCACCGGCTGGGAGCGGCTCTGGCGGTGATCGGGCCGGGTGAGACGGCGCGCGAAGGCGCACTGTATCCAGTGATCGTGGAGCAGGCGTGGCCGTTGGCGGCGGTGGGGGATGAGGGGTATGAGGGGCTTGCAAGAGACGCGCTGCATCGCTATTGCGGGGTATAAAAATACGGGAAAGACCACGCTGGTGCAGGGCCTGACCCGGTGGTTCGCCCAGCGTGGCCGGACGGTCGCCGTGATGAAGCGCGATGTGCACGGCTTTGCAGCGTTTGCGGATGAACGGGTGGATACGGGCCGCCATCTGCGCGCGGGAGCGAAGCGTACGCTTGTCGTCGGGCGCGACGGCCATCTCGGACTGGAGATCGGGCAGGCCGGACGGGAAGAACTCGGCGCGCTGATCGGGTGGATGGGAACGGCGGACGTGTTGCTGCTCGAAGGTTGGAAGGATGCGTCCGTTTCAATGGCGGTCCTGTTGGGCGAGACGGATTGGCGGGAGGAGGCGTATACCGCGCCCGCGTTCGCAAGGGCGGCCAGAGAGCGCGGCGACCTGCTGGCGTGGATCGCGCCTCGCCCGCCGCTTACGGTCGGCGACGGATTGCCGGTATATCTGCGCGACGATATCGACGGGATCGCGGCGCAAATCGAACGGGCGTTCCGGCAGGGGGCGGGGCGATTTGACCCAGAGGGGCTTGCGTCGTACGCGCTTGGGGAACAATAGCCAGATGATAGGCGTTTTTGGGTGCGTCCATAACCTCTTTAAGCCAACGTTAAATTTGTCCTGCTACACTCCATCTGCCGTCAACTGTCAAAAGCAGGCGTTCCTTCTCGCGCCGGGCTTCCGGCCGGTCGCCGCCAGACGTAGTTTAGACCTGCAAGCTTCCGGCGTAAGCCGTGGGGTAGATGACCGCTCATGCCAGGGGGGAGTTTGTCATGAACACGGAAGTGCTTGAATTGCCGAAGCGTCTCGCCAAACCGCGCGAAACGGGCATCACGGTCCTGATCGACAACGGAGTGCCGACGCGGTATTTTACGGACGTGATGGAGAGCATGGGCGACGCGGTCGATTTTGTCAAGTTCGGTTGGGGCACGTCGGTTGTCACAAAGGATCTCGAGCGAAAAATTGAGAGCGTCACGGGAAATGGCGTCGGCTTTTTCTTCGGCGGCACGCTGTTCGAAAAATTTTACGTCCAGGGAAAGATCGATGAGTATTACAACTATCTGCTGCGTTTTGGCTGCCGGCACGTGGAGATCTCCAACGGCACGGTGGCGCTCTCCAACCGCGAGAAGGCGGGATTCATCAGGGATTTCGCCCGGCATTTCACCGTGTTGAGCGAGGTCGGGTACAAGGATGCGGAGAAGTCGATCAACCTGCATCCGCGAAGGTGGATCGACTTTATCCGGGAGGATCTTGAGGCGGGCGCGTGGAAGGTCATCACGGAGGCGCGCGAGAGCGGCACGAGCGGCATCTGCCGCTCCAACGGCGAGTTGCGGTTTGGACTCATGGAGGAGATATTTGAGGCGGTCGATGTCGGCAGGATGGTGTTTGAAGCGCCGGGCAAGGACCTGCAGACGTACTTTATCCACCGGCTCGGCGCGCAGGTCAATCTGGCGAACGTCCCGTTTGCGGACGTGATTCCGCTTGAAACGCTGCGCCTCGGCCTGCGGTCGGACACGCTTCTGCTGTTTGAGGAGGGCGGCGCGCTGTGAGAAACCGGGACAATGTGTTTCACCTCGCCATCCCCTGCAGGGATCTCGACGAGGCGCAGGAATTCTATGTGGCAAGGCTGGGCTGCAAACTGGCCCGCCGCTATCCGGATCGGATCACGCTGGACTTTTTCGGCGACCAGGTGGTCTGCCACCTCTCGCCGGAGAAGATCGACCGCGAACCGGCCATGTACCCGCGCCACTTTGGCGTGACATTCCGCGAGCGGCGGGAATTTGACAACCTGCTCAAACTGGCGCGGCAGCGGGGGCTCCCGTTTTTTCAAGAGCCAATGCAGCGGTTTGAGGGACGGATCGAGGAGCACGAGACGTTTTTCCTGATCGATCCGTCCAACAACCTGCTGGAATTCAAGTTTTATCTGGACGAGCGCATGATGTACTGATGCTGCGGCAAGGACCGGCGTTTTTTTACCGATTCCGCAGCGGTGACCGGCGCTTTTGGCCGAGCGCCACGCGCTTTTGGCCGAGCGCCACGCTTTTAGCCGAGCGCCACGCGGCGGCCCTCGGCGTGCGACTGGGCCGCGGCCTGATTGATCTCTGTCAGCCTGCGCATGTCCGTCTGTCCGATCGTCGGCGCTGCGCCGTGCTGGATGGCCTGCGCCCATTGCTCAAGCGGCGAGGCGATGGGGACGGGCAGTTCGGGTGTTTCCCATGCGTCGCCCACCTTCACGCGAACGCTGTCGTTCTCCACCTCGAGCATGCCTTTTGTGCCGTAGACCTGGAGTTGAAACGGGCTTCCCCCTGAAGCAAAACCGGTTTCGATCACACCCAATGCGCCGGACGCGTACTCGACGATCACCGCGGAGTTGTCGTCCACGGCATGGCCGAAAATGCTCGTCATGCGCGCGGTGACAGCGGTCGCGGCGCCGCCCAGGCGGTTCGTCAGGTAGATGGGATGGGCGCCGAGGTCGATCAGGGAACCGCCGCCGCACAACGCGGGATCGAAGAAGTGGGCGGGCAGCCAGCCGTGCGGCCGGTTTTCGCTCGGCACCGCTCCGTTGTGCGCCAGTCGGCAGCGGATCATCGTAACCTGTCCGAGCGCGCCGCTGTCGACGGTCTGCTGCGCGTACAGATAAGAGGAGTGCGTAAGGCGCGGCAGCGAAAGCATCAACTGGACGCCGGACGCGTCGACGGCAGCAAAGATGTCGTCACACTCCTGGACGGACAGTCCAAGCACCTTTTCCGTGAAGATGTGTTTGCCGCTTTTCGCGGCCTGTACGATGACGTCATGGTGCCTGTTCGTCGGCGTGACGACGATGACGCCGTCAATCTCGCGGTTGGCCAAAAGCGCGGCGAGATCCGGATAGAACGTGACGCCCAGTTCCTGCGCCCACGCTCCTCCTCGCGCGGCATCCTCATCCCACACGGCGGCGATGCGGATGTCCGGGTGGTTGTTAACCTGTCTCGCGTAATCGTTTGCATGGACGTGCCAGCGGCTCAGCATGGCGACTGAAATCATGTGCGGCGCCTCCTCCTGTCGGGACCGTGCGATTATGTAGCGCTTGCAAGTTTTCTTGCAAACTCCATTGTAGGCAAAGGAAGTCCCGCGGTCAAAAGGGATTTATAGGGTTTCAGGGATCGACTCTTGGCCGGCGAACTTTTCTATAGATGTCCCAGGACATGATCGCCGCTCCCAGTGCGAACAGAATATCCCCCGGCATGCGCAGCCACTGCCAGAGCAGCGTCGTGTTGTAAAACGCCAGGCTGCGCGCATAAACGTAGCTGTGCGTGTACACCGCATTCAACTGCGCAAAGCCGATCGGCCAGAAGTTAAGCACCAGCCAGAGGACCATGCCGCCGTTGTAGAGCCAGAAAGCCCAGATGCCCGCCCTTTCGGTCCACGGCGCCCCGTTTTCCTCGACCACATAGCGCAGCGCAAAGTAGATGAGCCCGATGCCGAGCAGTCCGAACGCGCCGAACATGGCTGTATGGGCGTGCGCAAGCGTCAGGAATGTCCCGTGTTCGTAAAAATTGATCAGCGGAGCATTGATCAGGCCGCCCAGCACACCCGCGCCGTAGAAGTTCCAGAAACCAGATCCCATCAGGTACAGCATGGCAACACGGTGCGGGAAATTCTTCTGTTGTTTCATGTGCTTGCGATTTTCGATCGCTTCCACGACCATCAACAGCAACGGCAACACCTCGATGAACGAGAACATGCTCCCGAGACTGATCCAGACCCACGGTTCGCCAACCCAGTACATGTGATGGCCGGTTCCCACGATTCCACCCATGAAGACCAGAGTGAGCTCGAACCAGGTGGCCCGCTCCGCCGTTTTGCGCGAAACGAACCCCAGGATGACCAGCAGGTACGTGACCGCGATGACGGCGAAAAACTCGAAGGTGCCTTCCACCCACAGGTGAACCACCCACCACCGCCAGAAGTCGGTCAGTGTGAAGGAATTCATGATCCATGTGATCGGGAACATGCCGAATACGTACATCGCGGCGATTGAGATCCCCGCGTACAGCAGGAGGTGTTCCAGACTGCCGAATCCCTGCTGCCTCCTGAGCGCCGGCCACAGCGCCCGCGCGACGATGACGACCCACAGGACCAGGCCCACAAACAGCGCGAGTTGGTCAAATCGGCCCAGTTGCAGGTACGTCAGGCCCTGATTGCCGAACCAGAACCAGCTGTTGCCCGGCAGCCAACCCTTGATGCCGGCGTACAGTCCGAACAGCGTGGACAGACCGACGGTCCAGATGGCCACGAACAGGATATCGACAAGCAACCCCTGGTGCTTCGGCTCCTCTCCGCTGATGAGCGGCGCGAGAAAGATTCCCGCTCCGATCCACGCGATGGCAATCCAGAAGATTGCCGTCTGGATGTGGACGGCCTTCAGCACATTAAACGGGAGAAGGTTGATCAGGTTGATCCCGAAAAAGCTGGCGCGATCCGAATAGTAATGCGCCATGAGGATGCCCGCTCCGATCTGGATCAGGAACAGGATGGCCACGGTCACGAAGAATTTCCCACTCTTTCTCTGGCTTGGCGTCAGCTTGGGGAATCCGGCGATCTCATTGCGCCCGATTTCTTCCACCGGCGCGGAGATGTGGGCAAAGTAGAAGTAGACAGTCGCCCCAATCCCGGCGAGCAACAGGCCGATGGACGCCCATGTCCAGATGAATGTCTGCGCTGTCGGAACATTGCCGACCAGCGGTTCGTACGGCCAGTTGTTCGTGTAGGAATAATCCAGTCCAGGCCGTCTGGCGACCGAGGTCCAGGCGGTGTACATCAGGAAATCCGCCACATTGCCTGCGCTTGTCGCACTCAGCGTCGTCGCCTTCGTGTACCCCTCCTGCCGATTGGTCGTGATCAGACTGAGCGCCGTCGCGCGCAGAACGCTGCGCATCGCCTGTCCCTCTGTATCCGAGACGGTCAGCACGTTGTTTCGCAGGTCCGGATGCTGCAGCTCCTGTTCGACCTCGTGGCCGACGACGGCCTGCCGGCCGATATCCAACCGCGCAAAGGGCGTCCCATACTGCGCCGACGCGTACCGGTCGCGCATCTGCACCGCCAGTTCACGCAGCAGCAGGGCGGTGTAGTCTTCGCCGAAATACGACCCGTTTCCGTAAACGCTGCCGTAGTCCATCAGATCGGCCTCCTGAAAGCCGGCCTTGCCCGCCACGATCTGCGGTTCTGTGAACAATACCTGTCCGGAGTGGGAAAGAACTTTATCCGGTATGGGGGGAGCGCCCTGGTAGGTCTGGAAAGTTCCCCAGGCAAAGATGGCGATGCATCCGACAAGGACGACGAAAAATATCCGTTTCAACAACCGCGTTAATGGGTCAATCCCCTTATAATCCATTCAGATCCGCCTGCATGGGAAGCTATCGCGCGATGCAGGTCCATTCTGTGGGAGAAACTGAGAGGAAAATGTGACGCCCGTCACACATGGGATGACGGGCCATGAAAATGATACGAATGAACCGGTTACGCTATCAGATGGACTATTCGTTGATTTGCTATCCAGGAGAGAAGTGATGAAGTCCGCTGCAAAATTAGCGCTATCATGGATCCCCTGGCCGTGGAGGAGTTGTGTGGGAGATGGAAGGGTGCGAACCGGAGGCGCGTCGGGGACGGGCTTCTCATTCTGCCAGAAGGACGGCCCGGTCCTCATCGTCGAGCGTGGCCGGGATTCCGCCCCGGATCAGGTCGGAAAACGCTTCATCAGGCGACATCATCGTCAGGACGTACAGTTTGCTGGATTCCGTGTTGACGATCTGGTGCGACATCCCAGGTAAAACAGTCAGACACGATCCGGCGATCAAGGCAAATCGGTCGTCTTCGACAACCGCCTGCCCCCGCCCGGACAGGACGTAAAAATTTTCGAATGCCTCGCTGTGCACATTGGGAGGCGTTGCTCCGTGCGGATCGAAGATTTCCACGACAAAAACGAATGGCAGAGGTTGTTCCCGCGAGTCGGCGAGCACGACGAATTTGTTTGTGTCGCGCTCACTGATTTTAAACACCGGACACTCTGACAGGTGCGTTGCGATCGATTGGATCATCGGTTATCCTCTCTCTTTCAAGTCCATTCCGAATATACTGCGAAGATGTGACAAAGCCGAAGCATTGGGGCACATTGTAAAGTGTCGCCTGACGGCAGTAATCGGGTGAAGTCGTGCCGCAGCAGTCTTCCACGACGATGCAGTCGTATCCGAGGCAGGCGGCGTCGGTCAGCGTGGACAGTACGCACTGATCGAGATTGACGCCGCCAAAAAGCAGGCTGCGGATTTCCAGGTTACGCAGAATGCTGTCCAGCGGCGTATCGAAAAAACCGCTCATTCTATACTTGTCCACGCAAATATCGCCCGGCAGGACTTCGAGTTCCTCGACAAGCGCCGCGCCCCAGGAATTCTTCTCCAATGTTCGCGATTCTCCGCCGGGGAAGGAGTCGCCCAGTCCCACGCCGTCACCCGTCGGGTTGTAGACATGCAGAATACCTGGATGCAGGTTCAGCTTGTCCGGACGGTTTCCCCAATTCAGCCATATCACGGGCATGCCATGCGTCCGGAGAAGCGGAAGCAGCGCGCGCAGGATGGGGATGGGCCTGCGGGCGGGGCTGATATCCACGTCCTGGCGTTCCAGCCATCCCCCGGGCGCGCAAAAGTCGTTCTGCATGTCGATGACCAGCATGGCGGTGCGCCGCGCATCGATCCTGAGCTTCTGCGGATAGGCGGGAAATTCGACCGCAAGGGGACCGCGCACCGCGGACAAGTCGGCCGTCTGTGCATCAACACGCCAAATGCGTCGTCCGCTCCCAACTTCTACTTTGGGCACTGCGTCCACCCCCTCTTTGTGTCATATAATATAACACATTGACTGTGAAAGTGTGCGTATAAACAAAGGTCTGTAAAAATTTCGCGTCATAAGGTCATTTATATTGACACTATAATAACGTAAATAGATAATAAACCTATCTCCTGGGCTGGCGATTGGAGGTGGGGATTTGCCGGGACAGGACATGTGGTGGCAGTCATTGCCAAGCGTTGTAAGAGAACGGTTCGTCGGAGCTTTTACGAGCAGGGGTTTTGCGGAGATGGCAAAGAATGATCCGGTGATTGTCGTTCCTATCGGAGCGACGGAACAGCACGGGCCGCACCTTCCGTTGTTCACGGATTCCCTGATTGTACAGGCGGTTTTGGCTGAAGCATTTATCCGTTTGCCGGCGGGGCATCGCTGCTATTTTCTTTATCCACTCGGCGCCAGTTACAGCGTGGAACATGCGGATTTTCCCGGTACGATCACGCTTGCGCCCGCAACGCTGATGTCCATGCTGCAAGATATTGCCTCATCTCTGTCGCAGGCCGGTGTGAGGCGTCTCGTTCTTCTGAATGCGCACGGGGGCAATCTGGGTCTCCTGCAACTGGTCGCCCGGGAGATTCGGATCAGGACCGGACAGTTGGTGCTGACGGTGCACACCGGTTCCCTCGTCCGCCAGGAGAAGAGCACCCCGCAAGAAGAGGAGTTCGGAATTCACGCGGGTGAAGGCGAGACTTCGCTCCTTCTGGCGCTGGCCCCGGACTGGGTCGATATGAGTCAGGCAAATCGGGAGTTCCCGCTTGCGTTTTCTGGATCCAAATATCTGAGCCTGGAGGGCGATTTTCCGGTTGCATGGAAGACTGCGGACCACAGCGCTTCCGGGACGTTCGGCGATGCGGCGGCGGCGACTGCGCAAAAGGGGCGGGACGCGCTGGCGGCCATGTCCCGGACGCTTGCGGAGATCCTGTCGGAGTTTGCCGCGTTCGCGCCGCGAAAGGAGGGGGTCATGTGACGGACTGGCAGGCCAGATTGAACAGCGTCGCAGGACCGGACACCCTGATGTGGGATGAAGAACGGAGAGTAAAATACTCCCGCGATTACTATCATTTTTCGCCCATTCTCGAAGCGCAGCTCGACGGGTTAGTCGCAGAGTGCATCGCCCGTCCGGCCGACTGGGATGAGTTTGACGCGATTCTTGAGGTGGCCTGTCAGTACTCTCTCCCCGTAACAGTGCGCGGAGCGGGAACAGGGAATTACGGACAGGCCGTTCCCCTTGCAGGCGGCATTGTGCTGGACATGACCCTGCTCAACCGCATCCTGGACATATCAGGAGATTATGCGAGTGTTGAGGCGGGTTGCCGCATCGGCAAACTGGAGAGCGAGCTCAGACTGCAGGGACGCGAGATGCGGACGTATCCAAGCACATTTCAGACCGCGACCATCGGGGGATTTGTCTGCGGCGGATCGGGCGGGATCGGTTCCGTCACCTGGGGAACACTGCGCGACGGTCTGGTCCGCGCCGTGCATGTGCGCGCACTGCGGCCTGGCGCGCGGCCGCAGCGGATCGCAGAGCCGAGCGACATGGCCCCCTTTTTGCACGCCTACGGCACCACGGGCATTGTGACCGCAGTTGAACTGCGCACCGCGCCGCGTGAATCGTGGGAACAGTGGGCCATCGCATTCGACAGCCTGGCGTCCGCTCTCGCGTTCGGAAGTGCGGCGGCGCAGGATCCGGTGCTCGCCAAACGGCTCGTCTCCATCCACGAGTGGCCGATTCCGCAGTATTTTACTCCGCTCAAACTGCCGGCAAGAGGAGCCTATGCGCTGCTTGAAACCGCCGAAAAGGACTCCGGGAGGCTGCGGGAGAGGTGTCGGGAGTACGGTGGGGATCCCGTCTTTCATCTGCCGGCTGACCGATATCACCACGGCTCGGGGCTGTCGGATTTCACCTGGAATCACACCACGCTGTGGGCGCGAAAATGTGATCCGGAACTGACCTACCTGCAGGTTCGCTTTGATCCGAACGACCCGGTTGCGCAACTGCGGGAGATCCAATCCGAATTTCCCGAATTTCTCTGCCATATCGAATGGATCCGCGATGGCGGGGAGTTGACCGCGGCGGGACTGCCGATCGTTCGCTTTCTCGGCGATGACAGGATGCGGCGGCTCATGGAACGTTGCGAATCCTTGGGGATGTCGGTGGCGAATCCGCACACCTGGCGTCTGGAATTGGGCGGGAGATTGCGGAATCTGGCGGAGCTGTGGCGAGCAAAACACATCCATGACCCGCTCGGACTGTTGAATCCGCACAAGCTGGAACCGGAACCCGTGCAGCTTGCGCAACCGGTCTGGGGGACATGTGATTAAGTCCCCTGTGCAGGCGATCTGATCTCAGATATGGCGTTTGAGGTTTTAGTCAAACGCTATATCTACTGTTACCCGCCTGCCGAAATTTGGTTCATCACATGTCCCCTGGGAGGTGATGGGATGAGCGCCCGGCAATCGCCTGAAGCGATCCAGTCGGAAAGTCCTGTCGTACAGCTCGCGGGAGTGGGCAAATGCTTCAGAGAAGGGACGGTCGCCCTGCAGAATGTGAATGTCACGGTTCGCGAGGGCGAGTTTGTCTCTTTGCTGGGGCCTTCTGGATGCGGAAAATCGACTGTGCTCAAAACGATTGCGGGTCTGCAGCCGGCCAGTTCGGGCAGCGTGAAGGTGCTTGGAAATTTGCCTGAACAGTTGGCCGGCCGGCCCGGGGAACTCTCTTTTGTGTTTCAGGAGGCGACACTCATGCCCTGGCGGACAGTGCTCGGCAATGTGGCCCTGCCGCTTGAACTGATGCGCGTGGGCAAGGCGGAGAGGCTGGCGCGCGCGGCGGAGGTGCTGGAACTTGTCGGGTTGCAGTGCGTCTCCGGCAAGTTGCCCCGGCAGTTGTCCGGAGGGATGCGGATGCGGGTGTCCATCGCCCGCGCGCTGGTCTCCCGGCCCAGGTTGCTGTTGCTCGATGAGCCGTTTGGCCCGCTGGACGAGATTACGCGCCAGAAGCTTAACGAGGAATTGCTGCGGTTATGGGAGACGCTTGGCATGACCGTCGTCTTTGTTACGCACAACGTGTTTGAGGCCGTCTACCTGTCCGGCCGGATTGTGGTGATGAAGACGAATCCAGGGACGGTCAAGGGAGAGGTGCCGATCGCCCTGCCGTATCCGCGCTCGGGGGAGATGCGCGCATCTCCGGGGTTCGCCGGCGCGGTGGCGCAGGCCATGATGTTTCTGGAGGAGGTTTGAAAGAACATGGCAGTCGTGCTGATGAACCGTGACGCGGCAGTCGGAGAGCGGAAACGCATCTCCCTGCACTGGGTGCGATTTGCGCCGCCGGCGGCAGTGTTTGTCCTGGCGGTCGCCATCTGGCAGATCGTGTGCATGAGCGGACATATCCCGACCTACCTTCTCCCGAGTCCGTTGGAGGTGGCGGGCGCCGCGTCCGCCAATGCCGCGACGCTGCTGGCGGCTTCCTGGGCGACCTTTGTCGACGCATTTGGCGGTTTTGGTCTGAGCATCGTGGTCGGCGTGGCTGTCGCTTTTGTCATGTCGCAGGCCAAGTGGCTGGAGCGGAGCCTCTATCCGTACGCCATTTTGCTGCAGACGATTCCGATCATCGCAATCGCGCCGCTGATCGTGATCTGGCTTGGGTCAGGCAATGGCGCGATCGTGGCCATTTCTTTTCTGATCGCTGTGTTCCCCATTATTTCAAATGCCAACTTCGGGCTGGTATCGACCGATCCCAACCTCGTAAATCTGGTCCGCATGTACAACCGCTCGCGGTTCGTGCTGGCGGCCAAGGTGCGCTTTCCGCACGCGCTGCCGCAAATCTTTGCAGGACTCAAGATTTCGGCGGGGCTCTCAGTGATCGGCGCGATTGTCGGCCAGTTCGTGGCGGGGATTGGGGGAGGAAACGGAGGATTGGGCTACCTGATCACCCAGACCGCCGGGAATCTGCAGATGCCTTACCTCTTCGCGGCTGGATTTGCGAGTTCGGTTCTTGGGTTGTTCAGTTTTGCTCTGGTGGGCGGTGCTGCGAGTCTGTGCATCGGCAGATGGCATGACTCCGCCCGACTGCCTGAATAAATCAAGAGACAAAGGCGGGGTCAACTTGTCAAACAACAGGCGCAGATGGATGATGGGACTGGCGGCGGCTCTGGGACTGACGGCTCTTGCAAGTGCGCAGGGCGGCATTGTCTCGGCCAAGTCGCTGACGCGCACGTCGGAAGTCATGAACTGGTTCGCGGAACCGGAGCAGGGTGGGCAGTGGGATGCTCAAATGAACGGATATTTCAAGGCACAGGGGTTGCAGATGACAACGCGGCAGGGCGGGCCGCAGGTGTCGGCCATTCCGCTGGTCGCGGCGGGAAAAGCCACGTTCGGCATGTCGAGCGCCGACAGCATCCTCCTGGCGCGCAAACAGGGAATTCCGATCGTTGCTGTGTTTGCCGACTTTCAGACGGACCCACAGGTCCTGATCTGGCACGCCGGCCAGCCGATCAAGGGATTTCAAAATTTCAACGGGCACCCGGTATACGTATCCAGTTCAACGCCGTATTGGCAGTATCTG
>JAJZZT010000424.1 GCA_021797415.1 Bacillota bacterium | reverse complement strand
GCATCCGCGATCCCTCCCCGCGTCCAGTGCCACGACCCGCACTTCCCCGCCGTATCCTCCGTAAAGAACCGTGTCGGGCGCGGATACGTCTTCCAGACGCAGGACAGCCCTAGCGCCCATCGGATAGTCGCGTTCAAACAGGTGCAACGAGACGTCCGTTTGACGGTGCTGCGCCTCGGCCTGCGAATCAAACGCGCGCGTCATTTCCGTCGAAATGCGCACCCCATCGAGATAGAGCGCGATGCGCAGATGGCGGGCTAACTGGAATTCGCTCACCTTCTGCTCCTGAAAGAAGACGGCCGTAAACGAATAGGACGTCACGAGTCGACTGCGATTGGCCAGCACGACTTCCACGCGCGTGTGCTCGGACACTTTCGCCTGTCCGCGAACCTGCCGGTACGTGATGACCGGCACAATCGCTTCTTGCGGCATCGCGCCGCCGTGCACAAACCGCTGTCCGCCCCCGCGCACCGTCAGTCGATGAATGCTCGTCGCGATGACGGCCTCGGCCTCCAGTCCCAGATAGCGAAGCGACACCGCGCGCGTGCCCGGCGGGGTCGCGAGAGAACGACCGATGGCAAATCGCCGGTTGCCATCATAGATGTCACCCCCGACCGCCGTAGGTTTGGCCCAGGCTTCTACCGCTCCCGGCTGATAGAGAAATCCGTGATCGGCTGTGATCACGATACGCACCGCCCGATATGATCGGACGAGTTTATCCACCGCAAACGCCAGTTCCTCGATCGCCTGTTGTACGGCCAAAAACGTACGAGTCTCGGATTTTGCCTGATCTCCCGTGGCATCGATCACGTCGTGGTACACATACACCAAGCGCGTGCCTTTAATGAGCGCCTCGCCGTCTTGCACCGGCAGCCACTGAAAATCCGTCCATTTCACAGCGCGTGCGCTCTCGACGTGATGAGACAGAATTTGTTCCCGCGCCTCTATGCCATCCGTGCGCAGGCCGTCGCGCGAGAAGGCTCCATTCTCATCCATACGGAAAGAGCGACCGGGTAAAAGACTGGCCATGCCCAGTCTCGTGTACGTCGGAAGAGACGCCTGCATCGGCTGCACATCCACCTGCGCGTTGATCCGTTTGCGTAACACATCGGCGAGCTCCTGGCCTGCCTCGTAGCGAAGCGCATCCGAAATGATTACAAACACACGCTCGCGCGGCAGGTGCTGCGAAACGACCTTGTCGAAAAATCCGCGTTGTTGCAGCACACCCATCGTGGTCCAATCCTTCGCCAGTCCCTCATCGAGCAATCGATCGGTCCATTCCCCAACCGTCAACAAAAAGGTGTTCGTATACCACCGATCCCATTTTTCCTTCAGCGCCATCAGCCAGTCCGGTTGATGCAGCGCATCGAGCGCGGCGGAGAATTGGCGATAGCACTGGTCCACCCGAAACCACCTCGTGGCATACCCATTGATCCAATCCGCCTTCTCCGCGGGCGGACTCGCCTTTGCAAACGCAGCCTTTTCCTCCTGAAGCGACAACGCATGTCCCAGCGCCTCATAGGCAAGAGAGAATGCGCTGTACCCATGCAGGGTCTGGCGTGCAGCAAGCAGAGGACGGATGCGCCTCGGGTCTGCGGTCTCTTGCGTAAGCTCCTGGCACACATGCGCCAGTAGCAATCGGTGCGTCTCGGGCACCGTATCGCAGCGCGCGTAGGTCTCGTACGGTTGATCGGACAGCCAGGCAGGAAGCCCCATCCGTGCGGCGAAGCGGGCCAGATGATCGGCAAAGGCGGACGAGTCAGCGCTACGCAGCGCGTCATCGAGAAAAATGCGACAGGTGTTGGGAATACCCGAAGAAGGGATCTTCCATCCAGTGGGTAATGCGACGTCAAGCCCTTGCGCCAGATGGCTCGCCGCCAGAACATCGAAGAATTCCTGTAATGTTCTCGTTTCGGTCGCTACGCCAAATGCACCCTGAACGTGGCGCCAAAAGTCATCTTCGAGACCCCATTTGGCCACATTCTGATACACCGGATGCTGGGACTCATCCAGTCCAAGAGACAGCACCCGGCGAACGACCGCGTTTACCTCCAGCACCTCGACGCCAACGGCGACGGCCAATACGGCTAAGATCAGCTGGTCCTCGCGGGGTTGCTCGGGCAGCAGGCGCTCCACCTTGCGCACGCGTTCCTGACTGCGAAAGAAAGCCCGATGCGCCTGGAGCCATGGTCGGACCGAACGCAGCTCAAACGGCAGAGCTACTAACTTGTAATCAGTAGGCTCCGGGAGCCGTGTGCGGACGGGACCCTGCGACACGCGCAACCGATCCATGAGTAGAGCCACCTCGTCGGCTATAAATTCCTCACCGGAAAGCCGCAGGTCGAGCAGCCAGTCCTCTGCCATGGACGGTCTCGCAAATCTCGCATACAAGAGGTACGGTGTATCCGGATCCGTGACCTCCAGTTGCACCTTCGTACGAAACGAATTGTCCGGCGTCCACTCCCACACGCGCACGCCCAGAGGCTCAAGCGCATTGCGTATGTCCTGGATCTCTCGCTCCCCGTCCGGATCGTGCCAAAACACGAGGCGACGATGAGCCGTGGCGGCTGAAAAACGCTGTTTGAGTAAATCGAGTGCGTCCATATTTATCCCCTACTTGAGCGGCGCCAATACGTCCGCGAATTTGGCATAGTTGACCACCACGCCGTCATCCAGATCCATGGCCATGCGATCGCTCGCCAGACCCGCCAAGCGCTGATCGTAGCCGGCCAGTTCAACCTGGCGATCTTCCAGCTCGGCGATGCGCTTGTTTGTATTCGTCTTCTCGGGGCCACTCAGTTGCCCTTGCTGCAACCGCTGGTTGAGCAGCGTGATCTCCTGCGCGTATTGACGCTGCAAGGCTTGTACGTATTGTAGGCGCACCCGCGCCACCATTTCCGTATTGTAACGATGGAGATAGATCAGGACTCGAAACGCCTTTTTCTTGCCCGAGTCAAATAGCCAATAGATCGGCCGTTTGCTGTAGGTCTTCAGGTGATCCTTGTAAAACTCATCGCAGAAGTAGCGCCGAATACGAGCGCCCGACTGTTCCCCCTCTTTTGCGCCACCGATAGACTCGGCGAGCCAGCGGAGGTTCTCTTGAAGGGTGTCTGCGCCGTACAACACAGTCAGGAAACTCTGCAGACGAAGGAGAATATCATCCTCGAAGTACTCGTCGTCTGTCAGGGGGATGATGGCGTCTGTGTCAGGGATGAAGCGCTGGTATCGCGCGGCATCCCACTGCCCTCCCGCGAAAGCGAGCCCCGCATGGTCCAGGGAGTAACGGCCCATGACGCAGCCCACGAAGTAGGAGAGGAACGACTTGGCATCGCGTGTTCGGTCTGCGCGGCTGATCGTGATGTCCTCGTCCGCGACGGGCTTTACCTCGAGCCCGTAGATCTGTGCGAAGGCGTTGTTGATGGCCGTCTCGTTTTCGCGTAGTCGACCAAAGCGCTCCTCTGCGAGGGCTTCCCAGGCGGTGTATGCGACCTTGAGACTATCGGCGTTGGAAAAATTGGTCAGTGGGTGCGCGATAAAGTTCCAGGAGGTTTCATAGTCGTCCCAATCTTCCTTGCTGGCTTGGACGCAAGACTGTACAAGATGATCAATAGACGCTTTTTGATTGTTATCTAGGACGACCGGAAGCGAAGCAATATTACCAACCTGAAAGTGCATGGTGGGATTTAGATAACCAAGAAATTTATAGCATACATGGCTGCACATGAAACCGATAACAAGTCTTATTGAATTATGCGCAGGAAATATAGAGCTTCCTGATACGTCGAACAGGAATCCCTCTGGTGTATACCTTGCACCAAACCTCGAAGAACTGATATCCGTCCAGGTGATCCCTTCACGAAAATAGTGGTCGGGATTACGAATGACCGCCCTATCAAAGTTGCGGATAACCTCCCCATCATTTTCCCAATTGATCACATAATCCTGGTTTCCATACCACCTCCTGAATTCACCACCCTTATTATAAGGGAACCACTTTCGCCCACTTTTCTTAGCCTGATCCCGTGATGCAAGACCGAATCCAATTCGATTCACATCCACCTCATGCCACAGTCTGAGGAAGCGTTCATTATCCGCAGTCGCAAGCCCTTGTCGGGGCTGCGCGATCTCCCCCAACTTGGGGTTGTCCCTGAAGATCTCCCTGACCCGGTCCGAGGCCCAGTAGGCGATCGGCGATCCGGGGATGTCTCGAAACACACCCTGATCCACCGCATACCGTTCTTCCCCCTGAAGAAGCATCTGCTGCTTCTCATCGGAACTGTTCGGCGCCACCAAACGAAAATACACGCCAGTCCAGCCTCGTACCATCGCCTTTCGCATCACAAAGCTGGTTGACTGCACCACTTCGCCGCCAATCTCATCAAAAGCATGCGGACCCAAATGGACCATCGAGTCAATTGTATACGATCGGATCACGCGATCACGCCACTTCTCATAGCTCTTGATAAACATCCAGGATTGCTGGTTGATCAGGCTACTAAAACCACCGAGCGCGGTCAGTGCAAGGCACCGCTCCATAAAGGCAGCAAAGAGATCGCTCTTTGTCTCCGGGTACGATTTCTGCAAAAAGGCCGACAGCGGAGCGTTCATACCCTTGCTGCCCATATACGGCGGATTGGTAATGACGACGCTGTACTGCTCGCTCAATAGCTGATTCACCGCAAAAAACGTTTCCAGCCACATCAGTTCGTTCTCTGCGACGTCACCCAGAAGATTCAACTGTCCCTTCGCTTTCATGTCGCGCATTCGTTCCTCAAGACCCGTTAGTTCTCTGGAACTCGGCGTGATGAGTGAGCCCAGGTTTTTCACATCAGAATAGTGCTCAAAGAGCGTCAACAGGAGTTGGCGCATCGAGTCATCATCCTGAGCTACAGCACGGACCAAGCGCTCTGCATCAATGTCGTTCGTCGAAACGACGCTGTACACCCGTACCTTGGGCGGATTCGTAAACACCCGGCGCGTCGTGGCGCGCGCCTTCATCATCAGCGCAAACGCTGCGAGTTGCGCCGCCCGCTCATCAATGTCGAGTCCAAACAAGTTGTGTTCCAGAATCAGATAGGGGATCTCACTGCTCTCATAGCCCAATTGTTCGTAGAGTCCGAAAAGCAGATCATACGCATAGACCAAAATGTGACCGGATCCGCACGCGGGATCGAGTATTCGAATGTCCTCGGGCCGTGTGATGGGGAGACGATTTGCCTCCAGTTGGTCACGAACCTCATCGGTCTGTGGCGCCGACGTCACATAGTACGCCCATGCTGCGGGCGCCTCCGTCTGTGCGTGCGGTTGCGACTCCATCCACAGCCGTCCAACGGAATTTTGCACCATATACTGCACGATCCACGCCGGGGTGAACATCTGTGTCGCGGGCGCGATATCTTCCTTCGCAATCTTGCGACCCTTAGCAAGCGCCGCGAAGATCTCGTCTTTTCGCTCCGCGATATAAAATTGATACATCCACCCGATAATCTCGACCTCAGCAAAGTCCTCCTCCGAGATCTCGCGCACCAAGCGCTGGATGACGGAATCCGCATGAAGCAGTCGCGTCGGCAGCAGCAGTTCCGTATAGTCGGCGATCGGTTCAAACAGGAAGGGCATGATGCGGTGCAACTCGTTGCATTGTTGCACCAGCAGGTGACGGTACGCCCCTTCGCGGTCACCCTGCAACACCGCTTGCTCGACATACGGGATATTGATCGAAAATGTCGCATCTCGGTACTGCGTCAGGAGTTGCGGTTCCAAGCCACCGGGATGCGCACTGGAGAGCACCTTCAAATGGGACGGCAAGTAATCGTGAATTTCCATGTACCGGATGGCGACGATGCGATTGAACCAGGTGTAGGCGACCTCCTCGATGAGCTGGGCAAAGCCTTTCGCCTTCCACTGCGCACAAAGGCGCTCATACGATTGCTGGTACGGCGCGGGATAGCGACTCCCCCCGATGATAACGTAGTCTGGACCCGCCTCGATCCTCCCGCAACCGCCGGCGGTCACGCCCAGTTCCCGGGCTCGCAGGGTCACTTGTTCCATCAGATCCCGGCGGGCCTTCGTGGCAAAGTTGCGAATCACTGTCTTATTCATGGTCATAGTCTCCCGGTTCTTACTCTTATCTGCGAATGATGACCACATGGTCCTGCAGCATGCGTCCTAACTCACGCTTGACCATGTCGAGGTACGAGTCGATTTGCCCTTGCGACTCGATTCGCAGTTCGCCGCTCGGCAACACCCGTTCCGAAAGTTCGGTCCATGTGGTGACCCGTTCGTGCCGTCGCGACAACGCACTCCCTTCAAGCTTGTCCGTCACAGACCCCTGGTCGGCAACCGACGGTCTGCCATCCGATGGATTCCCCCCATCGGCCGCCTTCAGCGCCTTCTGAATCTCCGATCGAAGGAACTCCACCCGATGCTCCGCTTCCTGAACATAGCTTCCCACAGACGAGAGCCGAGTCTCCGCTTCCATGTGCCGGACGTACTCCTCAATCCGCGACTGCTCGGCCGCCACGTGCCCCTGGATATCCACATGCCCCGGATACAATCCACCCAGTGCGGCGACGGCAGCTCGTGCCTCCTCTATCTTCGGTCGATACTGCGCCCGTTTCTCTGTGAGCACCCTTTCAAACGCCATCCCCAAGTCGTGAATGAGGCCGGGCAATTCAGGGATCCGTTTGTAAGGGCTATCGCTGCGCAGGATGGATTCGATCTGCCCTTTTTTCGCCATGATCTCAGCCATGTCGGTCACAAAAGCCCAATCCGAGCGATGCTCCGCGAGAAATGATACGGCTTTATCAAACTGCTCGATGGGTGATTTAGAGAAGAAATTGTTCAGTTGCCGTATTTGACTGATCCAGTCCTCCAGATCGGGCTCCGCCGTCAGGAACGTCTGCACGAAAGCTTCTGTATCGCGCGGAGCGAGCAAGCTGTTCACTTGGCCCTGCAGCCGCTGCGCCTGGGCGGCTCCCGGATACGGGAAGGATGCGTCGTTTTGCCCCTGCCGATCTCTCACAAGACGGAGCGGATCAGCCATGCGATCCTCGATCTGTGCCCGAACGAACTGATCCAGCGCTTCGTAAGAATCATACGCGGCAGGCGCCTGCTCGAAGTGTTCTACCAGCACGCGTCGCACTCGACTCTGCACATCGGGAGGCACCTCTCGCAACAGCTTGACGATCACTTTCTTGCGTTCCACCGCCTTGAGAACCTTGTCTGTGAATTTTGGGTCATCACCGCTCAGAGGATCGCCCATGTGGGTCAGTTTCAACTGCCCATCGTGGAGTAGTACCGCGACGAGTCCCACCGTGTCCCGATCCATCCACCCGTAGGGCGGCGCGTTATAGTGCGCAATCAGATCATCGACCGTGACCGGAACCTGCTGCCGCTCCCGTTCCTCGAGATACCGCGTGAGCGCACCGAGGGCCAGTTCATTTCTCCGTGCATGCGTTGTGGACCCTTCCGCGCCAAACAGCGCCAGCGCCGCGATCTTTTTCGCTTCGTTGTTCATATCCATCGGCGTGTCAATATAGCTCAAGTGGGTGTACGTATTGGCCACCAGCTTGTCCATGGCCCGGCTGATCTGACTTCCCGCCTCGCCGTTGTACGTTTCCCCCTGCCCCAGCACGTAAAACGCAGCGTTCTGACAGGCGTCCCTGAGCAACGTGCGCGCCTTGTTTTCAAAACTCACGATCTCATCGCGCTTCGCCAACACGATGCGTTTTTGGCTGTCTGAAAGCGTCGTGAGGTCCTTGCGCGTATACTGGGCGATCTTCAGGCTCTGTTCCATCGCATCGCGATAACCGGTATGCTCGATCGGCAGGGCCATCACGAGCGTGCCTGTCAGTATCGATAGGAGTTGTGCGCGATCGGGCGACTCGTCGGACACCACGTGCAGCGTCAGCGAGTGGCTCGGCACGCCGTGTGTGTACGAATCAAAACGCTTGCTGAACTCGAAGTCCCGGCCGCCTTCCGCCCGGTATTTGGGTGGACAGATATCGCTAAAAAACATTTGCCCGAGTTTTGTCGCCAACTGCACCGGGTCAATCCGTACAGACGCTATCTCCCGGTTGATCTCCTGCTCCTCATCGCTCAGGAACGTGAAGGTCGCATCCGCATTTTGCGAAATGAGGTGATACAGCACCAAACGGTCCAGGGATGCGCGGACCTGCTGCTCCACATCCCGCCGTACAGCCTCCATGCCGTCGATCATGAGCGTCGTGACATTGGCCACCGTGGCGGGCATCTCCGACAGGTTCTTGATCAGATAGAGCGCTTTGAGCACCTGGACATCCTTGGCGCCCAGTTCAGACCGGCCGCTCGCTCGCCGCACCGTGCTCTTGACCGGGCCGTCGAGAAAGGTTTCGATCGTGTCGTAAAATTGCGCGAAGGTCGAAAGCGCTCCGACATCGCGCGCTCGATCCAGTTGCTGAAGGGCCTCCTGAAACGCGTTGAGCAGGGAACGCTCCCCGTGCGAAAGGCTCTTGCCCGCCTCACCCTGTTTGCGCACCTTTTCGAACACCCTTTGCAATAGTTCAAACTGGTAGGGCTGAAACGGATAGGATACGGCAAATTCTTCCGAAGACGAAAACCCCGCCTTCATCGCGAGAGTGTCGAAAGAGAGCATATTGCGCAGGGACTGTTCCTGTTGGTCGTATAACACCCGCAGCCTGGCTGTCGCCTCGTCGGTTTTTTGCAGAATCCGCCACTTGATCACATCGTCCGTGTTCGTGCTGGACAGATTGACGCGCGTGCGAAAGCGGCCCTGAATCTTCGAAAAGTCATAGTCTCGTACATCGGTCACCGTATCGATGCTTTCTTGCGAGGTCACCACCACCCAGACCTGACCCTGCCCATATCTCCCCAGGTCCTCGACCACCGTCTGGAGGTTCAGCATTAGCTTGCGATCGTCGCCGATATACTGTCCGATCTCATCCACCAAAAACAGCAGCCGATACTCCGGCCCCTGTTTCCGGCAGTGTTCCGCCATGCGCTTCGCAAAGTTGTCCGGCGACACCTCAAACGTCTGCTGCATCGTCTTGAAAAAGGACTGGGCGGATACATCATCGTACCCAATCTCCTTTAGCGCTTGCACAAACGGCCCCTGTTTCAGGGCGAGCGTGTCGCGAACGGCCGACCACTCCGTTCCCGTAATCCGATAGACGGCGTCCGTGAACTCGGTCATCTTCTCTTCGCGAGCCAGGGTGTGTTCAATCTCGGCAATCCATAGCGTGTCCGAGTAGCCGAGGCTCTCGTTAAAGACCCGCAAGAACACCTCGACGACACTCTGTCTTTGATTCCGGTTGCCAACCGCCGTTTTGGATTCAATATTGAACAGCAAGGCCTCCGCCCGATGTTCACTGACCTCCTGGACGAGCCGCAGGAGTTCAGGCGTGAGCGGCTTGTCACGGAAGTAGTCGAGCGGCGCTTTCCCCAGCACGCTCCGTTGCCCCAGAAGATAGGAGAGGATTTTCAGGAAGTGGGATTTGCCGGAACCAAAGAAGCCCGAGATCCAGACCCCCATCTTGTCTGTCGGCTTTTGGTAACTGTTCGTGTAATGCCGAAGAAAATCGAGCAGGTGATCGGCGAGTTCCTCTGTCACCACGTATTCGTCCAGTTCCTGCGCGACCTGCGAATCGCTGACCTGACCGGCCTGGATGACCCCATTGATATCCCGGTCGATATCTTTTACAAATAAATCCTTGAGCAACGCCCTTCCCCCTCATCCGCCCTCTCTCTTACGACGGTGTAATGCGAAACGCGCGATAATAATTGTCATCGGTCAGCTGGTTGAACAGCATCAGCTTTTGACCGTTGTACGTGCCAGGGAAGAACAACACCACCGGTGTGCCGGTAATCCATTCGTGCAACCGATTCAGCACGGTGTGCGAGCGCATCAGGGGAAACAGGCTGCCCACGCCGGTCAGAAGCACCACGTCCGCCCCCTCGGCCTGCTTGGCAATCGAACGAACGAGTCGATCCGAGTCGAGCATCGGCATCATTCCTTCACGCAGCGCCTGCGTCCCCTCCTGCTCCTCGAGTTCCAGCAGGGTGTCGATTCCGACCTCCGCTTCAAAGAGCGACAAGACAGACCGGTATAGATCGACATTGACCACCTTTTGCTGCGCCTGTCTCACGATGCGACGAACAAAATCCCGGACGAGTTGTTCCTCTGCCGGGTCGTAATCAAACACAAAGTAGGACAGTTCATTGCCCTGCCCATGCCGCCGCAGGAAGGTCTCATCTTGGACCATCCGTTCAAAGACGTCCATTTTCTTCTTCAGGTCCGTCGCCATGCGCGCGCCCCTCGTATGCTATGACTTCCGGCGACCCTGCTGCAGCCTGGCACCAGCTCTATGAGTGGTTGCCCTGGCCTCACTCGATCAGAATCAACGGCAGGAAGTAGCGATGGCGAGGCTCGCGTCTCACGTAGTTGTCCAGCTCATGGCTGATGGTCAGGGGCTGAATACGCCATTCCTGCGATGTCGGTTCAAGCAGCCCACATTCTCGTAAAATGCGGACCATCACCTGGGCCACCTTTTTTTGTGAGGTTGTGGTCCAGTGTGCCACGTCTGCGTGCTGCTCACGTTTGCGATCGAAAAACGCCGCAATCTGCTCCTCTGTAATGATTGATCGTCCCATCCGAAGTCCGTATCGCAGTTCCTCCAGTACAAACTCGCGCGGAAACCGGTAGGAGGCGAGGAACGTATAGAGCAGGATCGCCAGCGTGTCGCTGCGCGCACCCTCCAGATACAGGGATCGGAGCCGCTCATCAAGCCAGACGATCCGCCGCCTGACCAGCGTAAGATACGTCTGTGCCGTGCTGGTGCGACGGACTTGAAACAGATTGCGCGCAAGGACTTCCTTTCGCACATCGATCCACGACATCCCGTTTGCCGACAACCGAAGTACAACCTCCACCTCATGCCGCAAGGACCTCTCCGATGTAAAACTCGCGGCATACCCTTGCCTGGTCATATCCTCCATAGATGATGGCGAACTCCTCAGTCCAGCGCGTTCCATGCAACAATTCCGTTATATGAGTAGAAATTCTGCAAGAAGCTTAGAATTCCTCTCTCCCTACGAACAAACGGGAAGTAAAAATTACTATTATGATGCATTTTTCATAGTTACATACATTTAGAGAGACATATCGAGAATGTCAAAATAAGCGGGGCAATCAGTGGCAGAACGGCATGATTCGTGCGGTTCGCCATGTGCTTCAGCCGACGCGACAACTAAATAGTAGAGGATGTTCAAAAAGGGGGCAGAACTCCCCGGCGCTGTCGGAGTCATCGCCAAGAATGCTCCCTTACGTACCAAAAACCCCCGGCCCTGTCATGAGGGCCGGGGAAAACGTCCACCCCGTTTGCCCCGGGTGGGCGACGACTCTACGGAGCTGTAGACGACGAAGCCGTAGACGATGGAGCCGTAGATGACGGAGCCGTCGTGCTCGAGGCCGTAGGATTCTCGATGCTGGTTTTCACACTGCTATAGGCTTTGTCTTGAATGGAAAGAGGGGCCGCCTTCGCCAGGCTCGCCAACAACTCCGGAGCTGTCTGCGCCTTTTGACTCTTGATCGTGAGGATGATTTGGTTTTTCGCAGAGGCCATGGACGGCATAGAGGCGGGAGTTCTTGAGGTCACCTTCAGGATTTCCCACCCGGACGTGCTGTGCACTGGCAGACCCACACTTCCCACCGGTTGGCTAAAGGCCGCTTTCGCGGTTACACTATCCAATTGCGATCGACTGAAGGTCCCCATCACGCCCCCTTTACTCGCCGTGGTCTTATCCAGCGAATACTTCTTGGCGGCAGCGGCAAAGCTGTATCCGCCCTTCAATTTCGCGGAAACTGCGTCCGCTGTTGCTTTGTTTTTCAAGAAGATGACTGACAGATTCACACGAGCGGGCACTTGCAGCGTCGCCGCATTCTTTGCATAGTACTGTTTAATCTCGGTGTTTGTGACCTTGACTTTGCTCTGGGCGATTTTCTGGGCCAGCACTTGCAACTTCAGTTGCGAGTAAAGTTCGGAGAGCGTCATGTTGCTTTGAGCCAGTGCTTGTTGGAGTTGCGCCGTACTGGTGATGCCGTTTTGTTGTTCAAGCGTGGTGAGCGCCGCCTGAATATCCGCCGAGGTCGCGACCACATGATCTTTCTTCGCCGCATCAGCCAGGAGCTGTTGGGTGATCAAATTGGTCAGCGTTCCGGAGCCCGCGACCTTGGCCATTTGATTGTCCAAACTGGTGCTATGGATGGCCGTCCCCCCTACGGTTGCAATGATGCTCCCCGCCTGTCCTTGTGCAGACACAACAACCCAGCATACGCCCACAATGGCCGCACCCAAGCATGTTCCACCGATCAAAGATGCTGTATGATACTTATTGAATTTCAATGTGATTTGCCAACCCCTATCCCATTTATGAAGCAACCATTTCTAGTGTAGCCTTTTACCCTGTAGATTGGCTTAAAGGTCCTGTTAAAAAAGGGACTGTTCAAAAAGAGGGCAGGCAAGACCCGCACAGTGCAAGAAGGCAGCCAGAAATGCGGACCGAGGGGACACGGGTTTAAAATCCTCTTTGCAGGCCGTAGGATTCCAGATGTCGCGTTTGGGGCTTCCGTCAAACGCGACATCCACTGCCATTCGCCTGCCGGGGTTGGGTTTACCCCATTCGGCTACGCCATCTCCACGCGCACCTGCGTTCCCCGGCCCGCCGGGAGTGCGGGGTCCACGATCAGGCGGCGCTGCATGCGCTGGCGCAGTTCCGGCACGTGGCTGATGAGTCCGATCGACATCCGATCCAGGTTCAACTTTTCCAGCGAAGACACCACGACGTCGAGCAGGTCGGGGTCCAGCGTGCCAAAGCCTTCATCCAGGAAGAAAAACTCCAGCGGGTGCTGCCCGCGAAGCTGGATGTGTGCGGACAAAGCCAGCGCCAGCGACAGGGAGGTGAGGAACGTTTCCCCACCCGACAACGTGTTTACGGGCCGCGTGGAGCCTCCGTTATGGTCGTCCCGCATCAAGAAATCGCCGTTTTCATCGAAGGTCAGTGCATACCGCCCGCGCGTCAACCCCGACAGTCTGTCGGACGCCTGCCGCGCGACGACCTCCATCTGCTCTTGGGCGACGTACCGGACAAAGGCGTTTCCCCGCAATACCCTCGTGATCGCATCCAGTCGGGTGGCCAAGGCGTCCGCCGCCAGACGCTCTTGCTCCAGGTTCTCCCACCGTTCCTTGCGCTGAAGCAATTGCTCGTGATTCACCTTGGCGACCCCATGCGTCTCGACGGCCCGTTGATGTTCCGCCTCGGCTCCCTGAACCTCCTGTGTGATGAACTCCAGGGTCTGTTCATCCACGGACCTGCCGTCCAGTTGCTTCTTCAGGTCCGAACGGCGGTTCTTGCTCCTCGCGACCGCATCGTTGTACACATCCATCATTTTGGTCCGCTCCTCGACATCGTCGCCGCAGAGCAGTGCGTCCTCAACCTCTTCGACGGTGGCAAAGCGGAAGCTTGCGAGCGCCTCCATCACCCTGGCGTGGTGTTGCTGCAGGACTCCCGCCTTCTCGTCCCGCATCGTCTCCGCCTTGACGGATGCCTGCTGGGCCGTCTGGAAGCGCTTCGTTGCATCGTCCGCCGCCTTTTCGGTGCGGGTGGACGCATTCTTCAGTTCCATCAGCGCTTGCTCGACCCGCCGCATGGCCTCGGCCACCGGAATGCCTCCCGTATAGCCCTGAAGCTGATTTTGGCCTGTGTGGACGTCGCGTTCCAGCTGCTCCGCCCTGGTTCCTATTCTTGTTATCGTTTGGCTGTCCGCTTGGACCTGCTCCTGGTGTTCTTTCAGTTGGCCTCGCCAGATGGTCAGCTTGGTGTCCAGTTCTTTCACGGCTTGCCGCGCCTTGTTTGCCAGTCGGTCATCCTCTCGGACCTGTTCCAACCTTGACGCGATCGACGCGTCCATCTCTGCTACCGTCGCCGATTCTTCCGCCGGCAAACCCAGCCCGCGCATCGCTTCAAGAAGGGTTCCGCGTTCCGCCTGTTTCACTTGAATTGCGCCGGCCAAGGCCATCTGCTGTCCCGTCACTTCATCGCGGGCCGTCCGCTCTCGACTCTGCGCGATCCCAAGTTGGCGTTTTGCATCCTGGATCTTGTCATTGAGTGTCAATGTCTCGTTTTGCAGGGCTTCTGATCCCTGTTCCCATGTCCGTTGCTCCTGTTGCGCCGCATGGAGCGCATTTTTGAACGCCGTCATAAACGACTCCCATTCCCCGCGACCGACCGGCGCCGGTCCGCCACCCACCAGAACGGCAACGTCCGCCGTCCAAAGCGCGGCGAGTTCGCTCAGTCCATCGGCCAACTGCCGCTCTCTCTCCGCCGTATTCTGACGCGCAGAGTCCAGGACGGTCAACGCCTGGGCGACAGCCACCTCACCTGTGTGGACATCGTTCTGCTGTCTCTGCCAGGTCTCATCCGCATGACTGAGGGCTTCCATTTGCTCGGCGGACCATTCGGAGCCGTCGAATGTTGCCGCGCCATCAATCACTTCCACGCCTCTCCCCGGATGATGGGTCGCACCACAGACGGCGCACGGTTCACCCTCCTGGAGCTGCGACTGGAGCCGCGCGATCCATCTGGACTCATTCGTTGCCAGGTGTGTCTGATACTCGTCCTCCATACTTCGCCACACCTGTTCAGCCTGCGCGGCGGACGCACGCAGGGCGTCGAGCCTTGCTCGCGCAGCCTCGGACGCCTTCTCGGCCTCCTCCGTCCGTTTGCGCCATGCGGCAATGTCCCGCTCCGCGACGCGCAAGCCGTCCATCTTGAGTTCCGCCCTAATCTGCCATTGTTCCAGTGACGCCCATTTTTCAGGCGCCACAGTCGGCGTTTGCGCGTTCCACCGTTCGATCCGCAGGCCAAGCGCCTCCTGCTCGCGGGCGAGAGTCTGCTCCACGTTTGTCCACTTCCGTATCTCATCCTCCGCAAGTTGCAACTGCGTTTGGCGATCGGCCAGCTTCTTCTCTTCGCTGTCCGCGTCCCTTGTCGCAAACCGCCACTTCTGATGTGCCGCGCCAAGCTCGGTAATTTGCTGCCGCGTGTGCGGCGAGACCGTGTGCGCGGCGGCATCCTTCAGAGTCGTTTCCCTGTCTCTCTCGGCCTCGTCCGATTCGCCCTGAAGCCGATCGCGGCTTGCCACGGCATGGTCGTATCGCTGACGGGCCGACTGGAGATCGGACCTGGCGGCATCCAGTTCCGCCATCGTCTGCCTGAGCGCGGATTCGACCGCATACGCCTCTTCGAGCTTGGCCCTCTGGACCATCCATTGCGGCTCCGCTTCCGCTCGTTGCGCCCTTGCCCGATCCCGCGCCGCGACAGCCGTGTCAAGCGCGCTCTCCGCCGCATGCTTCTCTGCCAGCGCAGACGCGACCATGGCCCCCGCTTCACGCGCCGCGGCCTCCGCGTCCTTCCAGGTCCTGACCAGGGGCCACACGGCGGTTGCCTGACCATGTCTGTGGAGCGACTGCTGAACGACGACGATCTCGCCTGCCCGGCTCTCCAATCCGCCCAGCTCTGCCTCGACCGAATGCAGCTGCGTCATCCACTCGTAGATTTGCCTCATTTCCCGAAAACGCGTCCGCGCCTGTTCCACATGGACGCCAGCTGTGCGCAACCGCTCCCTCGCTTCCTCCAACGCCGTGGCAGCCTGAAGCACGGCCGTCTCGGAGGCGTCGCCAAGCTCACCCTGCTGTGCGGCGAGTTTCTCCCGCTCAACCGAAGCCTCTCGCGCGCGGTCATTGGCGCGATTGAGGAGCGATTGCCCGTATTTCTGCAACCCGAACAACCGCTCGGTCATCTCATTGCGACTCCTCCCCGTCAACTGCAGAAACTCCGCAAACTTCCCTTGCGGCAGAACCACGGCTCGCGTGAAATCTTCCTGCCTCAACCCGACAATTCCGAGGATGGCCTGGTTCACCTCACGCTGCCCTTCCGCGACGACGACGAGTCCATAGTCGCCGCCATCCGCCAGCGGTTCCAACAGCAGCAGTCGACTGGCCTGGTTGGTCAGTGAAAAATCTCCGCCGCCTCTTCTATACGCCCGCTCCGTGCGGTAGCGCTTCCGATGGCCGGCGCTGCCAATATCAAAATCGAAAGAGACCTCCAGCCGATCCTCGGCTTGATTGAGGATGCCCTGTGTCTGGCCGACCCGGACCACCTTCCCGTACAGCGCAAGAGTGATGGCGTCGAGTATGGATGACTTCCCGCTGCCGGTGGGCCCGAAAATCCCAAACATGCCGAGCTCCGTCAACCGGGTGAAATCGATGACCTGCCTGTCACGAAAGCTGTTCAACCCTGCGATGGCCAACCGCACCGGTTTCACGCGCCCACCTCCCCGCCGTCATCCTGAGCGCTCTGCTCATCGGCACTCTGCTCATCGGCACTCTGCTCATCGGCACCCTGCCCGTCAGCACCCTGTCCGTCAGCACCCTGTCCGTCAGCACCCTGTCCGTCAGCACCCTGTCCGTCAGCACCCTGCCCGTCAGCACCCTGTCCGTCAGCACCCTGTCCGTCAGCACCCTGTCCGTCAGCACCCTGTCCGTCAGCACCCTGTCCGTCAGCACCCTGCCCGTCA
>JAJZZT010000138.1 GCA_021797415.1 Bacillota bacterium | reverse complement strand
ATTCCCAGCCTGGATTTCTTCCGGCACGCGCATGGTGGCGCGAATCCGGATGCGCGTCTGCAGCGGCCCGTCATACACGACGGAGATGTCGGCCTGCGCGCCAAAGGTGGAGCACACCTCATTCGTGACCGGACTGGCGTGCGTCCAAGCGTCGCCGATGTCCGCCTCATCCTCGAACAAAAGCAATCCCGCGTGCGTGCGACCCGTCTGGTGATCCGTCACATCGACCGTTCCGTTTGGCCTCACCTGGACCCGCAAACGGCCGTTGTCCCAAGTATGCTCATCGATCGTCATGGACCCCGGATAACGGACGGGCGTCGACATCCGTCCGGCGCTGTACTCGCCGTGTTTCGGACCTTCCATCTCCACCGTCCTGATCCCATAGGACGTGTACCCGAAAGACGGCGCGCTGCCTTTGATGGCGAGGCGAAAGCGGTCGACGAGCTCCCCCCCGGGGATGTCCCTGTACCATCGCCGCCTCTGCACGCGGTTTCTCTCCACTTCCAGCACCTGATACGGAACCTCGTTGGCCTCATGATCGTACAGCTTGAACGACGTGCAACCGTGGAGGGGGAGTCTGACCGCGGCGTCCGTTCCCGCAGGCAGCGAGACCTCCACCTCGAAGACCCCGTCGACCGGATCCTGCGACGCGTTGAAGACCGTCAACAGAAACTTGTCGTCCGGATTCCCCGCATCAATGTGGTTGGACAGGAAGGCCAACTGCTCCCCGGTCATCTGTTCGCCGATCAACCGGCTCTGGTCAAACCGGCCCACCATGTCCTGGTGCACCTGGTCGATGGAGCAGCCGCAGATCGAATCATGCGCGTGGTTTTGGATCAGATACTCCCATGCCCGCGCCAAGAAAGCCTTCGGATATGGACGGCCTTCCAGCATGGCGAACACGCCCCAGGGCTCGGCCCATTTCTCCAGCAGGGTTTCGCCATGCTGGTTCATTTGCTTCAGATGGACGCGCGAAGACAGGGTGTTGGCCAGCACGTTGTTGCTCACACCCTTGTCGCCGGGCGCCCGCTGTTCCCCCCTGTACACCCTCAGATCGCCGACTCTCGCTTTGATCGCGTCGATGTACTGCTCGAGGTCGGCGTGGACAAATTGCACGCCGAGGTCCGACTCGTTCAATAATTTCAACATCCAGGGCAGGCGCGGCTCGACCTCGACATGGTCCACCCCGTCCAGGGCGAGCGTGATGTCGGTCGTCGCCCGCTTGCGTTTATACGCCAGAAATTCTTTCGTTCGCCGGATCAGTTCCTCGGGCTCATACTGAAAATCGCGATTGGAAAACGGCCAGCGCGCGGCGAAAAACCAGTCGGAGTACGACCGGTCCTCCGACAGTTTCAATCCCAGAACCCGGCTGCCGTCCGCTCCCTCCCACCAGATCTCCGCTGTGGGACAATCGCCGAACCCGCGAAAAAAGACGACATTATCGATCCCGAATCCGCTTACAATCTGCGGAAACTGGCTGTTGTGGCCGAAAATATCGGGAATGTAGCCACAGCGCAGTGGCTCGACTCCCCAGGATCTTGCGATGCGGACGCCCTTTGCCAGATTGCGGAGGAGCGACTCGCCGCTGACGAGAAACTCGTCCGGCATGGCGTACCACGGTCCGATGCGGATCCGGCCCGCCTGAATGAGCGCGCGCAGCCTCTCCTCGTTCTCCGGGCGGATCTCCAGATAATCGCCCAGCACGATCGTCTGGCCGTCCAGATTGAAGTAGCGGTATTCCGGATCGCGTTCCATCGTTTCGATCAATTCGTCCATCATGTACACGAGGCGGGTGCGGAATCCCTGAAAAGCCTGATACCACTCCCGATCCCAGTGGGTGTGCGAAACCACATAGACTTTTTCGAAAGATGGTTGCTCGCTGTTCATTTCCGTATTTTCCACTGTGGTTCACTCCTTGTTTCCAATCCTGCATTGCTGAGCCTGTATGGACGGGATGATGACAGGCGACTGTGACCGGAGTCCCAGCCGTGGTCTCGCACGCTATGGCTTCTCCCGGTTTTGCCTGCGCTGCGCCCGGTCCATAAGTCGAAGCGCGAAGCGGGTGCCCGACCACACCAAAAAGCCGAAGACGACCGCCACCCCGATGGCCGCCAAGTCGACCGCGCGCCCGACCGGATTTCTCCAGGCAAAGGGCAGCGCCAGCAGATCCAGCAGCAACAGAAAAAAGACCGCCATCGTCCCCAGCCGCGCCATGATGTGGATCAGAGACTGTCCGCGCTCGAAGGCGTCCGGATTCATGGCGTGCATCCCTCCTCGCTCAACCCTGTTTCGGCCCGATCAGTCCGTCACCATATGCACGAGATGAGCCGAAATCCATGACTTTGCATCAATGCGAGCGCCTCCATCCATCGAACACCTTCGAGACCGATCACTGCACCGGACGGATGTAGCCCTGTTCTTCGGCGACGGTGATCAGGTAGTTGCCGCTCCCGTTGCCGGCCAGCGACCAGAACGAACGATGGATGGGCCAATCGGTAAACCGCTT
>JAJZZT010000196.1 GCA_021797415.1 Bacillota bacterium | reverse complement strand
CTCCCGGCGCCCCCGTCTCTGAGCGAAACAGCGAATCATCCCGGTTGAACTCTTCATAATGCGCGCCGTCGCCCCGGTATTTCCAGGGACCGTGAATGTCGTGATGCACCCCTTTCCCGACATCCGGCAGCGAGAGGCTGAACCGCGGGCCGGAGGGACTGGTCGGGAAAAACGGCCGGGCCGGATCGAGTTCCCGCACGACCCCTTTGAGCATCTTGATGTTGGGATGGCGTTCATCGACCGGAACACGGCCCTCCCACACCAGTTCATTGCCGCCGCACCAGATGATGAGGCTCGGATGCGACCGGAGTTGAAGCACGCCCGCGCGGCTGACCTCCTCAAACTCCTTTAGGAAGGGAGAAGGATCAGGCGGATTATTGGTCAGAATTCCTGACGATTGCAGGAATTCCTGCCACACCAGAAGGCCCAGCCGGTCACATTCCTCGTAAAACGCCTCGTGTTCATAGATCCCGCCGCCCCAGACCCGCAGGAGATTCGCGTTCATCTGAACGAATCGTTCCAGGAAGGGGCCGTACTCCTCGGGGCGGACCGTTCCGTAGAGCGGAGTGAGCGGCACCCAGTTCACCCCTTTGAGGAAGATGCGGCGACCGTTCACCAAGAGCGTATAGGGGAGACTGTCCGTCGGGGCCCCTTCATTGCGCACCCATTCGACCGCGCGAAACCCGACCGTTCTCGACGCGGCGTCGCAGACCTCGGCATCCCGGTTCACGAGCGTGGCCTCGACCCGGTAGGTCGGATGGTCGCCGTATCCACTGGGCCACCATTTCTCAACCTCTCCCACCCTCGCCTCGTGCTCGATCTGCCGCATGCCGCCGCGCAGGTCGAGATCCAGCGCTCCGCTCCAGCGCTCCGTCCCTTCGCCGTCGATCATCCGAAAGACAGCCCGGTACGACCCGGGGCGGACCACCTCCACCATCTGGCGGATCCTCAGCACGCCCTGGCGCAGATCCGCATCCAATGTGGCTTCCGGAAAAAAGTCGACGATCTTCACCCCGGAAAACGTGCGCAAAAACACATTGCGCCAGATGCCCACGGGAACCATCCGGGGGCACCAGTCCCACGCGTAGTTAAAGCGGGACTTCAAGCGATGAACAGTGGGGCTGGGCCCAATCTGCCCGTCCACATGCGGCGCGGTAAAAAAGACCACCTGCAGCACGTTGTCCTCATCCGGACCCATACGAAGTCGGTCCGTGATGTCCAGGACCACCGGTTTGAACATGCCCTCAAACCCGGCGACGTGTTTGCGGTTCAGATAAATCTCGCCCGAGTAATCCAGCCCTTCAAACACCAGTTCACAGCGGTCCCGGACCCAGTCATGCGGGACGCGAAACCGCCTCTCCAGGATCCAGTCGCGATTGTTGACCCATTCCATGTCGAGGCTCTGCAGCCCGACGTTCGGATCTTTGAGCCAACCGGCCCGCAGGAGATCCGCCTGGACCGCGCCCGGAACGGTGGCCTGGATCGCAGGCACCACCGGCGGAATCCCGGCCTGTAGTTCCATTGAGGTGTGCATTCGCCACTGCTTTGTGTACCACCCGGTTGCCTGCCATTCATCGCCCGTGAGCGCGAACTGAAAGTCCATTTTACATCGCCTTTCATTCCCATGGTAAAAACATGACGGCCTTCGCACTTCCAATCACGCAATCGACCGGAGTTTGGTCGTGGCCTCCGAAAAGGATCACGACGCGTGCTCCTTCTCCTGCGCCGCCATCACATGGCAGGCCGCCTGGTGTGCCGGATCGTCGACCGGCCGTAATTCCGGCATCGTCGCCGTACACCGCGGCTCTACAAACGGGCAGCGGGCGGCAAACGCGCACCCTGTCGGCATTTTTGCCAGATTGGGCACCTCGTACGAGCGCGGTTCCAGCTTCTCCATCTGAAAATCCGGCCCCGTCTGCAATGGCGGAATCGCCGACAGCAAAATGCGCGTGTATGGATGCAATGGCCGGTGAATCACCGATTCGGTCGGTCCCTGTTCCACCAACCGTCCCATGTACATCACTGCAATCTCCCCGTCGTGCGCCACGTAGCGCGCCACCCCAAAGTCGTGCGTGATAAAGAGCAGTCCGATCCCCTGGCTCTGGCATACCTCCATCATCAAGTCCAGCAGGATCAGCCGCGACGACACGTCCACCATCGACACCGCCTCGTCCGCCACCAGATACTGCGGCCGCACCGTCAGCGCGCGCGCCAATACCACCCGTTGCCGCTGCCCACCGCTGAGTTCGTGCGGAAACTTGTCCACCACCGCCGACGCATCCAGTCCCGTCAGCGCCAGGAGCCGCGCCGACTCCTCCCGCACCTGGGATTTCCCGACGATGTGATGGCGCAGCATCGGCAGCGCCAGTTCCTCGCCGACCGTGTGCACCGGATTCAGGGCAGAAAACGGGTCCTGATGGATCATCTGCACCTTCAAAGCCGCCTTTTGCCAGCCTTTCGACCGCCCTTCAAACAAAGAAACGCCGTCGACTTCCACCCGCCCGGACAGTGGACGGATCAGCCCCGCCGCCATCTTTCCGAACGTGGTCTTTCCGCATCCACTCTCCCCCACGACACAGACCACCCGGGACGAGCCCACCTCCAACGACACGCCCCGCACCACCGGCAGGCGCGTGCGTTTCAAAAACGTGCGGGGTCCAGGAAATGCCAAGCGAAGATCCTCACATGCCAGCACGCCATTCCTCCCCTTTCTCCCCGGCTGCCCCGGCCGTTTTTTCGGCATAAAAACACGCAACCGCGCCGCCATCCACTTCCGTCCACCGCGGATCCTCCCGGTCGCAGATCTCCATGCGCACCGGACAGCGATTTCGAAACGGACAGCCCGTTTGCTGCCCGAACACTTTCGGCGGCTGCCCGGCAAGCCCCTTCGCGGCGTGTGGATCGCCGGTCAGGCGGGGAATGGACGCCAACAGGGCCTGCGTGTAGGGGTGGCTCGGATGGCTGAAGATCTTTTTCACCGGCGCCAACTCCACCAACCGCCCCGCATACATGACGGCGACCGCATCCGCCACCTCGGCGACAATCGCCAGATCGTGCGTGATGAAAAGTCCCGTCAATCCCTCCTTATCGTGGACTTCCTGAATGATCCGCAGCACCGCGTTCTGGCTCAAGCTGTCCAGCGCGGTGGTCGGCTCGTCAAAAATGACCACTTCCGGATGCAGCAGCAACGCAAAAAGGATCCCCACCCGCTGCTTCATGCCCCCGCTCAGTTGGTGCGGATATGAACGCATTACCCGCGCCCCGTCCAGTTGCATCCGTTCGCACAGTTCGCCGGCCTGCCGGATGAGCGTCTCCGGACGCGCCACCCGGTGTGCGCGGCCCAGCTCCCGAATCTGCTCCCCGATGCGCTGCAACGGGTTGAGCGTGTTTTGCGAAGCCTGAAAGACCACCGACACGTGCTGCCAGCGAAACAGACGCTGCGCCTCCGCACCCATCCGCAACAGATCCCCGTGTCCCGCGTAGTCCACCGATCCTGCCACGATCCGGCCCGGTTCAACCACACTGTTGAGCAGGGCAAACGCCACCGTGCTCTTGCCGCACCCGCTCTCCCCGATCACCCCGAGCATCTCGCCCCGGCGCAATACAAAGTTCACCCGGTCCACCGCACGCAGCGGGCCCGACCCGGTCGGAAACTCCACCGTCAAATCCTTCACCGTCAACAGGGCGTCATTCGCGCTCACGCGTGCGCACCCCGCTTTCGCAGCCGTGGATTGAACAGTTCATCAAACCCGCCCAGGATGAACACGATCGACGCCTGCAACAACAGGATCGCAAAGATGGGCGACAGCACGTACAAAATCGAACTCGACGTGTACAGCGCACCCGCCGTCCCTTCCGCCAGGTTCATCATCACGCCCCAGTTGATCGGGCTAAAAGGCGCGATGCCCATGAACAGCAGTCCTACCTCCGCATAAATGGCGCCGGTGATCGAAACCATGAAGTTCATCGCCACATACGACAGCATGTTGGGCAGAATCACCCGCCGTGCAATCAATCCGGAACCCAGCCGCAATCCGCGCGCCGCCTCCACGAAATCCCGCTCGCGCAAGGTCAGCACCTGCGAGCGGATCGCCCGCGCCAGCCCGCCCCAGGACACCACGCTCAAAATCACCACCATCATCCACGCGCTGCTGGAATTTAAGATGCTGGCCAACACCAGCAGCAGCGGGAAGTTCGGGATGGCGATGAACACATCCGTAAACCGCATCAGCACCGTGTCCACCCAACCGCCGAAGTATCCGGCGGTCAATCCCACCACCACTCCGATGAGCACGATGAAAAAGGCCGCTCCCACCCCAACCCCGAGCACCGACTGCGCGCCAAGCACGATCTCCGCCAGCACGCTGACCCCTTGAAAATCTGTTCCCAGCGGGTCCGCCCACGACGGTCCCTGATAGACTTTTGCCGGATTGATCGTCAGCACCTTGTTCGGCGGAAAGACCAGTGGTCCGAACAGGGCCATCAGCAGATACAAAACCAGGATTGCCAAACCGATAATGCGGACCGGCTTGCGCAAGAACACCTGCCGGAAAACTGAATCTCCCACGTTATTCCCCTTCCCCTCTGCCACTACGGATGGATAAGCCATGACTGAAGCAGCGTGTTGACTCCGGCAATCTTTAAACAAACCGGTTCCACTCAGGTGCGGATGCGAGGATCGATCCGCGAGTACAGCACATCCGCCAAAAAGTTGGCCAGGATCACCGCCGCAGTCAGGATCAGGAACGTGCCTTCCATTACCGGATAATCCTTCTGGCTGACCGCCGTGCTGATCAGGTAGCCGAGACCCGGAATCGTGAACATCGTTTCAATAAACACTGCTCCGCCGAACATGAATCCCACAGACAGCACAAAGCCCGTGAACAGCGGCAGAACGGAATTGCGCACCAGATGGCTGAGTTGTTGATCCGGGGTCAGCCCGCGCACGCGCGAGGCCATCATGAAGTCGTCACCCAGCACGCCCACCGCCGCCGATTTGGCGGTCAACATCCAGGAACCAAACCCGCTGAGCACATAGGCCGTCACCGGCAGCACCGCATGATACGCCACGCTGGCTATAAATGGAAGAGTAAACGCCGGTTTCATCGAAGCGCTGTAGATGCCCCCGAACGGAAACCACGGCAACAACACCGTGAAAATGTAGAGCAGGGCAAATCCGGTTACATAGTTGGGCACCCCGTGGAAGATGGAAGAGGTTTGGCTGACCAGGTGGTCCACCCAGGTGTCGCGGCGCAGCGCCGTCCACACCCCGAGGATCAAGCCGATGGCAAAACTGATGAGCAGTCCGATGGATACAAGCAACAGCGTCCACGGCGCCGACGCCAGAATGAGTCCGAGCACCGGGCGTCCGGTCTCCGCGATCGACACGCCCAGATTGCCGTGCAACACCTGCCAGATATACTGCACGTACTGGATGAATACGGGGGAGTTCGGAAACACGTTATACATGATGTGAATCTGGATGGCTGCCTGCTGGGGGGAGACCCCCGTCTGCAGAAGTCCTTCGTAGGCAATCTCCAATGGGTTGCCTGGCATCAGGCGGATCAGGAAAAACGTCAGGCTCACGACGACAAAGATCATCATGAGACTGCCCAAAAAACGGCGGATGACTCTCATCGTCCCCCTCCCCCATCTTGAGAAATTCTCTTCGAAACCCGTATGCCCGATTGGGCCGGGCAGTCGATGCGGGGCGTCCTCACGATGACATTCGGCCTGCATTGTGCGGACATCTTGACCACTCCTCTCGCAATATGGGATTTCAGACGTGAGACAGGTGCTAGCCGTCGCCATGCCCTATGCCCTTTGCTCGGACACCGCTATCGCTAAACTCGCCGGGCATAGGGCATGGCACCGGCCCAGCAAACCTTGTCCATGGCGCAAACTCGCCGTGCACAGGGCAGAGCGCCTGTCTTGAATCCGCGATTCTGCCGCCAGCCGCCTGTAGACCAACCTTCGCGGGACAAGCGCCGAAACTGCGGCAGAGATGGCGCTTTCAACTCCGAATCCGCTTACAAACTTCGGAAACTGGCTGCGTCGACCATTTCATCTATCAAACACCTTGCATGAACTAGTATAACAAGAAAAATCATTTGAAAGCAATAAACAAACACAAATTGTCATCATTGACCGGTATCTAGTCGGACAGGGAAGATACTTCTTCGAACATCCGCTTGCACTGCCCCTCCTCTTTGGACATTAGCCATCGTTCCCAGTTGAGCTACCACATGGATCAGGAGACTGCCCGCCTTCACGCGAACGATTTCAACACGAGTCCCCTTGTGGATCTGCCGGGAGCCCGCACGTAGACTCCCGGCAGATCATCCGTCGATTTCCATTGCCAAATACGCTTGTCCGTTTATCCCTGAACCGGACGGATGTAACCCTGTTCTTCGGCAACGGCCAACAACTGCGTGCCAGGTCCATAACCAGCAAGTGACCAGAACGATCGATTGGTGGGCCAGTCGGTAAACCGTTTGGTAGAATAGAAAACCGATTGATTCTGGGCCAGGATCGATCCGGGCCAGGCATTGTAGTTCATGAATTTGATCAGGTCATACCCGATCTGCTTTTGCTTGGCCGGATTGGACGTCACGCTGTATTCCCATGAGAGTCGCACCGGATTGATGGTGCCGACACCCGGCACATACGTCTTCTGTGGGAAACTCATGCCATAGTGGCCGGGAGTGATTACGGGCTTACCGGTCGAGGTGTAGGAGAGATCGCTGCCCCAGCTTTGAAACACGGATGCAAACCCACCCCAAGGCTGAAATGGCCAGAAAATGTTATATCCCTCAAATACGGTGTAATTCCCGTTCTCCAGTTGTGTGAATCCCGTGCTAACCGGCCAGAGTTGAACCTTGGACGGGATTCCGAACTGCGTCAACTCGCTCGCCACCGCACTGGCCTGAAGGTCCCAACTGGCCAGCGTGGCTATGCTATGGATGGTCACCGTAAAGGGTTTTCCATTCGGCAGGTACCACTTCCCACCCTTCTGCGTAAAATGGGCGGATCGTAGCAACTGTGCAGCTTTCGCCGGGTTGTAATTGTACGGGTTCAGGGTTTTGATCTGGGCCGGAGTAAGAAGCGCGGTCAGAACACCCGATGGGACACCGGCCGGAATGGCCACCGGTATCCCGGCCACGGGATCGGCAATGGTGTTGATGGTCTTGCGATTCAAGAGATATTCGAACGCCTGTCGCACCTGAAGCAAACTAAAGGGATACTGCCGGGCCGAGAAGAAACTTCCTTGTACCGTGTAAAAATCTTTCGGCTTGCTGTAGTGCATATACGGCCGATTGCGACTCATGATCGCATTGTAAAGCGGCGTGGTCGGTTGGTAACCCGCCACGTCGATGGCACCTGACACCAAGGCGTTCTGAGTGGCCGCCACGCTGGTCTGGTTACGCATCACGATATTTTCCACATGCACATTGGCGGCCGCCCAGTTGTACGGGTTTTTCTTCAAATCCACCTCACTCGGAGAAAAACCGACCACCTGGTAGGGGGCGGCGGTAATCGTCCCTAGAGAACCGGGATTATACGCCTCAAGTGCCTTAACATATTTGGTGGTGAGCGTCTTGATTTTACTTGCCTGCGCCTGGGCCGCCTTAGTGGCATTAGAAGTCAGCTGATTTTCTAAATTTTGGATAATCTCCTGAAACTGCTGCGACTTTGGCAGAAACTTTTGATACATTGTGGCAGGGACGATCAGAGGCGTCAAGATGCTCTCCTCGCGCGCGGCTGAATAAAGCGAGGTGGGACTGATGTTGAAAACAACCGTGCTTGCATTGGGAGTGGTGACACTGGTAATGCCATTGGCCGCCCAACTTCCCTGCAACCCGTAAAGCTCCCAGGTCACCAACACATCGTGGCTTGTCAATGCAGTTCCGTTGCTCCATTTGAGATTTGGCCGCAGGTGAACGACAAACTGGTGGTAGTTGTCGGTATACCCCCAGGAACTTGCCAACTGCCCGTAATAATAGTTTCCCAGGTCTCGGTTCGTGTCGGATATGATGGCAAGCGGTGAAAACGCGGCGTAACCACCCGCTGTCACCGCCGTGTTGCCTGGCGAAAATGGGTTCCAATCCGGCGTGCCGCCGTTATAGGCGTATGCAATGGTGGTGAGCGTACCCGACGCCGTGGTGGCACCACCGGCTGCAAAGGCGCTTCCCTCCCCGACCCCGGTCATCAGCAGTCCCACACTGGCCAGCACTGCCAGCGGCTTTGTGATGTGAACTCGTTTCAAATGCATATTTCTCATCCTCCCCTTGAGATGGTCAAGCTGTGAAACATGCAAGGAATTTGTACATCGGTCGTATCTTGCCGATCCCCTCCTTTCGGCAAGCGGATGCCCAATCATGATGTATAGAAGAACCTTCCGGCTCGCGTTGTCTTCGTGTAGCCATACCACCTTAGCCTGGTTGAATGGCCAGCACGGCCAGATTTCCGCCGGCGAGCGTGATTTTCCAGGAATTTGTCCCGGCCGGCTGCCAGGATCCCATAAGGCTCTGCGTCCTGATGGGGCCATCCCCGTGGTTTGACAGGAGTGGGTTCAGAACGGAGGAGGGGATCGTCACCGTGCCCGAGAATGCTGTCGTGCCCGTGTTGGCGGCGACCAGCCAGACTTTCCCCTGACCGGCGCTCAAAAACGTCTCGAACTGGGATGAATTCGGTGTCACGACCAGGGCCGGCGGCGCCTGTGGGTTGCTGAGCTCGCCCGGGGTAAAAGACGCACTTTGTCCTCCGGCCGTAATCGTGACAGACGAGACGGCCAATCCCGGGTTCTCGATGGCGACGCGAAAATCCGCCCCGCCATTCTCCGCACCTGTAAATGCCGCGTTGGTGAGATCAAAAGTTGCCGTTTTGTACTGACCCGTGTTGGTGACCGCGACAGGGGCGTTGGTTCCCGCAGGAAAGCCAGTCGTGTAGGCACCGTTGACCGGGGCCGACGCATTCGAGCTGTCGTACTGCAGATAGAAACCGTTCGCCTGGTTGTTGGCATACGTAACCTGGATCTGTACATTCGGTTGGGTCGACGGCACTAGGTTGGGTGGCACCTTGAAATAGAGGTACTGAACATAAGGACTGGCTCCGCTCACTCCCAGTTGTGAGACGACCGTCTGCTGCCCGAGAACCGTCTGTACGGTAAATTGCCCATCCGGTAAATTCAGGGGTGCAAAGGCGTTGGCGTTGGCGACAGCGGGACCGGGGATAATGATACCGCCATTTGTCTGAAACGCTTTCAAATCGGCCAGCAACCGGGGATTGAGATTCGGCGCCTGAAGATCGCTGTTCCAGTCGATAATGGTGTGAAACTGGCTCAGGGATACCGTGCCGTCCAGCACCGAAAGATCCGAGAAGACATTGGCGGCAGGACGGACGGCTCTGAGATAGTTGCTCAGAGTGGTCACACCCCCAGTGATCCCGGAACCGAGGGCATTATGCAGAACTTGGTCGTATCCCAGCATGATGCCCACTTTGTAAGAGGGCAACGAACCTTGAATCTGATCCAGGACAGGGTGCCAGGCCAGGTAGTTGGGATAGGTGTTGGCGAAATACGACTGTTGATAGCCCGTGCCCTGATACTTGTAATAGTCCTCCCCGACGGCATAACTCCCTTCCAGGGGATATTGTCCGAGCCATTGGGCCAGTTGCCCCGGTGATCCCGGAACTGGCGTCCATTCGTTGAGCACAGGCACTTTGTAAGACTGCGACAAGAAGCCAAACAATGCGTCAAAAGCGGTGTGAATGGCGGTATCCATAGTCACCACAGCATGATATTTCTGAGCCAATTCAAATACATTATTCGGTAGATTGCCCAGTTGACCGACGCTGTTCATACCACCGCCGTAATAGATGTAGAGGGGGGCCGGGGTGGCCTTTCGTGCCAGACTCAACACGCGGCCGAGCAACGTCTTGTAACTCCACGTGCGAAACTGCTGGTAGATGGAGAAATGACTCTGCCCTGGCACGAAGGCGGGAACCGTCGCAAAACTCGCATAGTCCGTTCCAACGGCCTGGTTGAATGCGGTGATCGAGCCGTAACGTTGGGCCAGCCACTGGCGGAACATCGCGATATCCTGCGGCGCGTATCCTGCAAGGCCGCTCGATGTCGGCCCATACCCAGCGTCAAGCCAACCATACGCGATATAGGCGCCGCCAAACGCGGAAGACTTGCCCATCGTCGTCAGCGCCTGCGTCACGTAGGTCGAGTATGCGTTAAAGGCACGCTGACTCCAAAACGCAGGCTCCGCGGCACTGGCCCCTGTGCTGGTGATCTCGCTCCCGCCAGGAAGCCAGCTCGGCGGGTTGCCAGGCGCGCCAAACTCCCAGAAGATCGGGATCAGTTTCAGGTGGGTCTCGTGACAGTACTGCAGATACGTCTGCAGGGTGGTCCAGTTGAACTGACCGGGACTGGATTCCACCGCCGCCCAGTCCATGTTGATCTCGACCCCGGTGATGCCTTCACTGGCGAATTTTTGGAAAGTTGACAGGGTCCACGGTTGCGCGGTACCCGCGACGACCTGTGACTCCGTACCCTTGTCAAAAAGGATCTGCACCAGCCATTGCGGGTTGTGGCGACTGGCGTTTATCGAGACCGCGTCCGCTTGCACTCCGGCCCCGGCGGTTCCCAAGGCCAGACCGACTGCCACCGTTCCGACCATGATCCCCCTGACGCCCCGGCCGATCCCGGTGCGCGATATCTCCCGCCGTTTCATGGATTCACCTCCGTCAGTAATTCTGACAACTCAGTACTCAACGGCAATGAACATCCAACTTGCGATTGTTCCTCCTCTCCGTCGCAGACCATTTCATGAATCCGCTTTCTACAACCTCAATCAACGTCATGGCCACCAGCGATTGAGGTTGTGAATTCAAAACAAGCATACAATCGACAATTCAACATGTCAAGATAATTACATAAACTTTTTTCTTTTATTGCGGAAACCTATTTATTCCGCAGACCGCGCCGCCACCGATGCGCGACTCACAATTTGCGTCGTGATCAGGATATGTTCCGGCCGCAATTGCGGGTTTGTCATTCTGCGCAGCAGCATTTCCACCGCCCGCTCCCCTATCGCCTCCTTGCACACATCCACAGACGTCAGCGCGGGGGAAACCCAGTCACACTTGCCCGTATTGTCAAAACCGATCACGGAAATCTCTTCCGGACAGCGGATTTTCATGTCCTCCAAAAGTTGGAGCACATCAAACGCGATTGGATCGTTTGCGCAAATCAGTGCGGTGGGCCTCCCGCTCCCTCGCAGAACTTCCCTGCATTGATCCACAGAAAATGGGATCCTGCTGTCGCCGCGCGAATCGGAAATCCGGAATTCTTCAATACCCGCCACACTATTTTCCTTGCGGTATTCTCTGATAGCTGTTGTGAATCCACGCAACCGCTCCTCGAAACTGATCGAATACTCCACATCGCCGACAAAACCGATCCGGCTGTGCCCTCGCTCCAAAACATACCGGGTCGCATCGTACCCGCCAAGAAAATTTTCGGCCAACACGTGGTCCAATTTCAGTTCCATGTTAAACGAGTCGATCAACACAACCGGCACACCGGTTGACAGAACGGCCAAAATATAAGCGGCCGGCATTCGTCCCAGGACAAGCGCTCCGTCCACCTTGCGGTCCGTGATGCAGCTTGGAATCCCCTCCATCGTGGAAACCGCCGGATCAACGCCGGACAGGATCAGGCTGAATGATCTCTTGCTCAGTTCGGATTCGATGCTCTTGATGATCTTCCCCCAATACTCCAGGTCATCCAGGTCAACGCGGGGGATCAGGACGGCAATGTTGCCCGTCTTTGATGAATGGACGAACGCCCCGGATGAGTTGGTCGGATATCCTAGTTTGATCGCCGTCAGCCTTATCTTTTCGCGGGTTTCTTCACTCACGCCGTTTTGATTGGACAACGCTTTTGACACGAGCGACTTGGATAACTGCAATTCATCCGCGATGACCTGCAAAGTGACCTTTTTCATGTTCAAATCTCTCCTTCGATATTGCTTCTGCATCACACTACCATATTTCCAATAAAAAATAAACTTTTTTATAAAAGTTTATTGGCGAAGGGATCGTTTGTCTATCTGTCTGAAAAGAAAAAGCACATCCACATGGATTTCGCGGATATGCGCCTTTATCTACGTTAGCGATAGGTTGAATCGTGTTAACCCCGTATCCCGGTACACCTGTTCCCAAGTCATGCCCGAAAGTTTTCGCAAGGTACCGAGGACAGAAGTTTGCTGTTGTTTGGCCAAACGTAACAGCAGCCGCTGAAATACCGGGCTATTGAGATCGAGTCGCACGAGTCGATCACTCATCGCGGACTCGCCGCTCAAGGTCGTCTAGATCACTCGCCAGCGGCGGCGTGTTGTTTGCCCATTCCATCGCCTCATCCAGATCATTTTCGGTCTCTGGTTCAAACAGCCAACGTTCATTATCCGGGATAAACTCACCTAATTTCAAAATCCATACTCCTGGTTCCACTTGATCAACGAGTACAAGTTTCCCCGCAAATTCCTTACCAATTGAAATCTGGCCATTGCCGCCAACTGATTTGATGACACTCATGAAAATCACCGTCCGATCCGCGCGTGTATTCGTGCGGCACGATCATATGTCTCCATGGTCATACCTCGCTGCTCGAATCATTTCAACTGAGGGTCGTACAATTCATTGGAACGCCACTCGACAGTCCACAGCCAGCACTTCCACACTGGACGGAAGCTTTGTTACGATTGCCCTGTTACCAAAGCCTGTATGACCCACCGATGTTCCTGTCCAGGAGTGAGCGCCAGTCGCACAAGACCCTCCTGAAGGTCTTGTCCAATCACGGGCAATGCGCTTGAACTCGCCTGGTCCGGCGGCAACAATAATTCGCCCCGACCTTCAGGAGGCACAGTGAGGCGTACCTCGTATCCTGCAGAACTTCGCTCGACCCGCAAGCGAGTCGGACCGCATACCGTATAGGCGGTGATATCCATGGGTCCCATGGCGGCTACCTGCGGGCGGATCACATACTCAAGGAACCCGGGGCGTGCTGGTTGCAACCCAAATATTCCCATGAACAATAGGTTAAGAGGGGCCATAGCCGAGTGACTCCATTGGTCGGCCGAATCTGCTCTCGCGGTCCAATATTCTTGAATTGAGTTATTTAGCGCCACCGACGGCATGCTGGCCCAGATGGATCGCAGTTCATGAACAACCACATCGACACGGCCATGCTTAGCCAGTGCATCGTAACGCCACCCGGCGTTGCAAGGATACGAAATGCCAAGATGAGAAGGGCGTTCAGCCAGCATATTCACTACAGCCTGCCACTTTCCGTCCGGGCACATGTCGTAAATGACGGCCGTTGAAAGCGATCGGTCGCACCATAACGGAGTCTCTTCTTCGGCAAGCCACGGCCGATTGATAACGAAGGATTGTGAGTCCTCATCCCAGAAGGCGTTTACAGCGGCCCGCGCAATCTCGATACCCACCGCCTTGTACTGTGCCGCCAACGCGTAATCGCCAAACGCATCGGCGATCGGGCCAAGCGCGTGCTCAAACATGGCGGCCACATACAAATTGAAGGCACACTGCTTGTGGCGCTGACGACGATACGCGTCATGATCGATCCATACGACAGGCACACCCAGATTTTCAACCGGCAGCATGCCATCGGACTGGATCAATCCGGTCAGATATTCGGCAAAGCGCTTAAGTCTGGGATAGGGTTCCCGCAAGGTGTCCAAGTGGCCCGTCTCCAAGTAATGATGCCAACAATCAAACACGAATCCGACACCATGGTCGAGAATTGGCCCCCAGCCACCCAGACCCATTGGGCGAGTCATCATGCGGGCCATCCGGTCAAAACCAGGCCAAGAATCCAAAAAATAGCCGCCACTGGTTATCCCTTGGCTGAACGTGGTCAAAAACCGTGACGGCAACCGAGTTTCGCCAAACAGATAGCGAATGGCGTGCAATTGATGCCCGCCGTCCCCGCTGTACTGCTGCCGTTCACGGCCCATGCCGTCAACGACCGTATCCTGGGCGCTGTTATACAGCGTATTGACGGCGGCATGGAACAAACGCTGCAGGGCTTGATCCTCCACCTGAATCTTCGGTTCATGCGGAAAGGGATATATGCGCCGCCGAACACCCACCTGTGTAATCGTCACTGGCTGCGGGGATTGGTGAATATGGACTTGAAGCCATCGAAGGGATTCGAAGTCAAATGTCTCCAAGTGGTTACGTCCAGGGCGGCACACAAACCTCGCCCACGTAAAATGACTGCTATCCAACCATGCCGTTTGTTCTGGATCATGACTCTCCTGCCATATCAGTTCGACAACGGCCCCCTCGGACGCCTCCAACTCGATAAAGGGCCATCCCACGATCTGCTCCGCAAACACGAAGGTGGCATATACTCCCCTATCGTCCACCGGTGCGCTTGGCAGACGCCAACTCGTCTCTGCAACCTGCTGGCAGATGGCAACATCGGATATTATGGAAAACGAGTTTGGCATGCGATACTCAAACCAGTCTTCCGGGCTCCTCGTCCATTGGATCCAGCCTGAATCGGTCATGGTCAAGGCCGCGATCACCTGTTCTCTTAATAGCGGCACCGATCTTGGGCGCAGTTGCGCCTGGCTCCAATCGGTCAATCCGACATCCCACGAGTAGTCAGGGTACCCCGAACACAAAGCGGGTTTATTCGGAGCGCTTCCCGGAAGAACCATAGCCGGCACCCAATCCGCCCCTGGACGAAACGTCGGTTCATCCCACCGCTCCGGCAACTTTCGCAAATCCGAGTCTTCCTGCAATGCGCGAAGAAACCAACGCCTGTACTGGCCCGTACGGCGACTCCTGTCCAGGTGGCAAAACCACGTTTCATCAGACACGGCCGTCATGTACTGATCCTGATCTCCATATATCTCCACTTTGAACAATAGGCCCGGCTTTCCCAACGGCCACGTTCCATCTCCCGATCCATAGTACAGAACTTCTATCCCAAGGGTATTACGTCCTTTATGTACGACATGTGATAAATCGACCGGATCCGCTTCCGGCCATCGCGGATCAGACGGCGCCGGTCCCCATTGCTGCCGTATGCCGTTGACCGTCAGTTTGTAGCGGCTATCCGCCAGGACCCATCCCGTGACACGGCTCGGCGCAAAGGGAATGTCGATATCTTTCCTAAACAAGACGAATGTGTTGGCCAGCGTCCGGCCGGACGGAAGCCATATCCACTGCGCCGGCGTCAGGCTGAACTCACGCGCTGTATCGCTCGTATCTTTCACCATAATGTCCTCCTAACCCGTAACATCCGCAAGTCGGTCTATTCCGCCTATACGCCCTGACCCCGTTCGTTCCCGGTAAAACGGTAGGTCGCAATTTTTTTCGGAGAAAGCGAGGCATGGAACACGCTTCCCGCCCCGGCGCCGCCCACATCGGACCCGTCGGCCGGCGACTCTTCGAGCAGGTTCACCTGGCGCATCCGTTCCGGCTGCCGGAAAAACCGCAAGCCGACGGAAACAGGCCCCTCCTCGACGTTATAGAGCCGGACAATCATGCCCCGCCCGTCCTCCGCCCATTTCACCGCAGACAACAGCGCCGCGCCGTCGAGCGCCATGAATGCGCCGACGGCGGGGAGCCCCTCCTTATTTTCATTCGGGTCCGGCCGCATGAACGTGCCTGTCAATTTCGAACTTTGCACCCAGGGCCTTCCCTGCGACCATCGCTCCTCGTCGACCGCCAACAGCTTGGTTTTCATCCCTTGATGGAACGCCTCCGCTTCCTGATACAAGCGGGTGGCGGATTCGCCGGCGAGCGGGCGGATGGCCAGTTCAAACCGGTGCTTCCCAAGGCACTGCCCTTTTGGGTGCACATCGGTTTCCAGCGGCACCTCCGCCCGAATGTTGATATTTTCGGCGCCGCGCAGAAGCGTGACAGCCACCGTTCTGCCGTCTTGCAACGTTTCGTATCCATGCAGTCCCTTTGCGTAGACGGCGAAACCAGCTTCGCCGTCTACAGCGGCCACCCATTTCCAAAAAGGCTGCTGATTGCTTTCCCTGTCAAACTCCCGCCCTTCGCTCCAATTCCGCTGTACCGCGTCAAACTGCCCACCGGCCAAAACGTGGGAGACCTCGCGCGCCGCCGGAAAGAGCAGGCGCAAACGGTGATCCCTGGCCTGATTGTCCACCTCGACCGTCAGGTTCAGCCGGCGGGAATCCCGCTCCAAACGCAGGGTCGCGTCCAATGTGCAAACCGCGTCGGCGACCTCTCTCTGTGCACCGGTGGAATCCAGGCCCGCCGGCAATCGCCAGGCAAACCGGTAGCGGCATTCGTCGTACAACGAGTTGGAGCGCCATTCAACAAATTCCACAGCCTGCGACCATACGCGCGCCTGTTCGCCGGGAACCGCTTTGAACATGTACAGATCCCCGCCGTCTCCGGCATCCTCCCACTGTCCCAGACGATCCAGCGTCGCGCCCGTGTGCTTGTCCGTGATCCGGAATGCGCCATCCGCCTGCACTTCCACACGCAGGTGTTCGTTTTCCAGCACCGGAAGCCCGGACAACTCGCGCTCCCCGACGCGATTGCCCGCAAGGTGCGGCCGGACGCGGTATGCCGCATACCCCAGGGCCGGGACAGACGGTTTCCATTCGATGTCGAACCGCCTGACGCTGAGCACGCCGGGGAGATTGATGGGACTGAGCACCTGAATGCGGCTGGGTTCGCTGCGAAGCACGCGGTATTCCACGGAATTGCCCTGCGCGTCTTCCAAACGGAAATCACGGACCTCGTCTTCCGCAAGAAAGTACACGCTCGATTTCATCACCGCATGGGAGTCGAGTTGCGAGGTGTTGACCACAAGCCATTTGAGATCCTGGCGGGCGAGTGAATCCATGTGAATTTGCTTCGTCAGCACGGATAATTTTTGCTCGATGAGTTCCCCGGCCATTTCTTTTACGGAGGCGAAGCGGTCCATCATATGGTCATGCACCGCATCCTGGCTGCACCCGCAGATGCTGTCATGCGGATGGTTTTCCATGTACGACCGCCATAAATGCCGGATGGTTTCCTGATCGTAAGCATCCAATCCGAGCAACGCGCACCAGGCCGAAAGCGGTTCCACCCACTTCTCCAGCAAATCATGACACTCCGTGTTCGCCTGTTTCAGATAGACGCGGCTGGACAGGGTTCCGCTGAGGATCGAGCGGTCGGGTCCCTCGCGCAATTCACCGCAGACCGCGGGAAAGGATTCTTCCGGAAGATCCGCCGCCCCTTCCTTGACGACGCGGATGTAGTTCGGCAACGTGTCGTGCACAAATTCGCATTCGTCCGGATAGAGATTTTGCAGCAGATCCAGCACTGCGCTCAGATTCTCCTGCGCCTCCAGATGGTCCACACCGTTCATCAACAGATAGTGAGGCAACGGGGTGACC
>JAJZZT010000085.1 GCA_021797415.1 Bacillota bacterium | reverse complement strand
GACGGACACGGGAAACGCCACCTTGAGCAACTGCTGCCGCTCCGCCCACCGCACCCTGGTGACAAAATCGATCCGCGGGCTGTGCGCGTACACCCACAGGTCCTGGGTGATGACCGAATCGCCATAGCGCCAGGAGAAGCGCACACCGGCGGCAAGCGGTCCGTCGGCCAGCGTCTCGACGCCTTGCAGATCCTCCACTTCGCGCATCTTCTCCTGGTAGAAAATGTCGACATCCCATGCGTCGTGCACCAGCGGTTTGTCCTCAAACACCTGCAGGACGTTTCCCCGCGCGCCGGCGCGCAGCACCTCGCGGTCAAACCGCCTGTCGTAAACGCGGACGAGCTGCCCCCTGTCATTCCACTCCAGGATGTAGTAGGGCGTCGTGATCCCGCGGTCGCGCAGTTGAAAAGAAGACGCGTCTTGCGCCGGTTCCCCGGGCGCAAAGCGGATGCCCGCCACGCCAAGCGATTTCACTTCCGGCGTGCGCACCCACCACTCACCGCCCACTCTCTGCGCCGCAAGGATTTCCCCCGTCTCATCTTCAAAGTGGCCGCCTTCACCGACGGTATCCGCAGATACCCGGACAAGGGACGAACGCCGCCAGCCGGCGGAATTGAAGACCGCGACCGACCGCACCTGGTCCGTTATCAGTCGGCCGGCGGCCTCGCGCCAGACACGTTCGACGATGGCGGATGCCTGCGCGTACTCCGCACGGCTGTCCTCGTAGACCTCGTGGATCGACGATCCGGGAATGATATCGTGAAACTGGTTGCGAAGCACGATCTTCCAGCCTTCGTTCAACTGTTCCTGCCACACTTGTTCCTGCAGCGTCCGCACCCGCAGTGATTGCCCCACCCTGTTTCGCTCCGCGCCGCCCGCCGCCAGGCCGGACAGGACGGAGAGCCACTCCGTCTCCCGGAGCGCGAGTTCCAGCTTGCGGTTCATCCGCTTGTTGGACGCCTGGCTCGTATACGTCCCCCGGTGGTATTCGAGATACAGTTCCCCGTCCCACGTGTGCACGTAACCGTCCGCCGCGGCGACCGTTTCTTCCAGCCGCGCGAAGTAGTCGTCCGCCCGTCCCGGAATGACGCGCGCAAGACCCGGCATCTCATCCAGGCGCCGCCGAAATTCTAACATTTCCCTGTTTACGCCGCCTCCACCGTCGCCATAGCCGTACACGATCAGAAGCTCGCGATTGACCTCCTTGTCCCGATAAGCGGTCCACGCACCCTGCACGGTCTCGGCCGTCAACTGTCCGTTGTACGTGTATCGCCACCGGTCAGCGCGCTGTCCCGGTTCCGGTGTGGTCACGAAATGCGCTAGGATTTCACTCCCGTCCATCCCCCGCCAGATAAACGTGTCGTGCGGCATGCGATTGTACTGATTCCAACTGATCTTCGTCGTCATGAACGAACGGATGCCCGACTTCTTGAGAATCTGCGGCAATGCCCAACTGTAGCCGAACACGTCGGGCAGCCAGAGGTATGTACACTTTTGGCCGAATTCGCGTTGGAAAAACCGCGTGCCAAACAGGATCTGGCGCACCAGGGACTCTCCGGATGTCAGGTTGCAGTCCGCCTCCAGCCACATCGCGCCGCCGGCCTCCCACCGCCTCTCAGCGACGCGCTTGCGAATTCCTTCATAGATCTCCGGATAGTCCTGCTTCACGTAGTCGTAAAGTTGCGGCTGCGTCTGGAGGAAGATGTACTCCGGGAACAGTTCCATCAGGCGCAGGACCGTCGAAAAGGAGCGAGCCGCCTTTTCGCGCGTGTGTTTCAACCGCCAGAGCCACGCCACGTCAATGTGCGTGTGGCCCACGCAGTGGGCGGTGACAGCGCCATGCTTCTCACAGCGGTCGAGACCGTCGCGCAACTGCGTCCGGGCCGTCCGGACAGACTCATAGAAGCGGTCGCTTCCCGGATGCGACCAGTCGATCAGCCGGAACGCCGTATCCAGTATGCGCAGCAGGTCAATCCGATCGGTGCTGTGTGGGTCGAGGCTCCGGACGGTCATGAGCATCGCCGAAGATGTGTAGAACAGGTCGTCGGTATCCTCGTCCAACCACCCCATGTCGGCGCGGCGGATCTTGTGCTCAAGCGGCCCGGACCGTCTCCCGGCGTCCAGTCCGGACCAGATGCGAAAGCACAGCGGCACGCTGGTTCCCGCAGCGTCGGGAGCAAAAAAGACCTCCTGGTGCTTGCTGTCCACCCCCTGATACGGGAGTTCATGGACAAACAGAAGGGATTCGAACCCCGAATTTGTGCCGCCGCCCGTCGTGCCAAAGTCGAACAGCCCGACAACGCGCCGTCCCGCCCACTCCGCCGGTATGGCGACCGTCCGTGCCAGCCAGGCGTAAAGATCCCGCCCCGACCATCGGTCACCCACGCGCACCGTCTTTGCCCCGGTGAGGACGGGCGGGCGCTCGCCCACCTGTCCTCGCGGGTCCAGCAGAAACTGCCATTCATCAAGGCGGCGCAGGTCCCTGTAGCGATGGGAGTCCAATTCCTG
>JAJZZT010000286.1 GCA_021797415.1 Bacillota bacterium | reverse complement strand
GCTTGTCCAGGTCGACCTTGTCTCTTTCGCGCAGGATGTCCTCGGTAATGTCGTTTACGGAGATCAGATAGAATTGGTTGACTTTTTTCAGCGCGTACAACACCATGGCCGTCATCCGCCGCAACATGGGGAACCCGGACCATGTCGACGGACGCTCGATCTTGCGGATCGTCATGCGGTATATTTTTCCGGAGTGAAACCGGTCATCCTGCCATTCGACGACCACTTCTTCGTCCATCGCCATTTCATCCGCCCTGCGCAAATACTCGCGCACGGACGGCAACACCTGCTCCACATCCTTTTCGCGCGACACATGCCCTTCAAAGGTGGCCGCGCTGCTGTTTGGCGGGACGACACGGTCCCATACGCTGCAATGGTTTCAGGTTATGTAGGTGGCGACGTGGTGTTGTTGCATAAGGCGGGTATATGGAGCAAACATGATGTCACCCCTAAGTCATCTATCTTTCCAAACTGATTGTACCTGTGGAAGAAGTTATTTTGAAAGGGGCTTGAGTGTCCGGAGAAAAATATTTCGAAAGAATTCAGCGAGATGTATTGTTGTTCCGAAACGTTTTGGGTAAAATTGTGGCAATACAGCGACAGTGTCTTGGGGACATGGGATAAACCGATCCCCTGGGATATGGCCGGCCAGCATGTCTGGCGGGATTCATCGTCCTCCCTGGTCTTGAGGTGATAAGCGGGTGCCGATCACGATTCGCGATGTGGCGAAAGCCGCGGGAGTATCGATCACAACGGTTTCGCGCGCCTTGAACGGCTATTCTGACGTTGGCGAGAAAACGCGCAGGAAAGTCGCACTGGTAGCGCAGGAACTGAACTACCGCCCCAATGCGGTAGCGCGCAGCCTTGTGATGAATGAAACCAAGACAATCGGGCTGCTCGTCTCGGAATTGACGAAAGACCGGGTGGGGCATTTCTTCATGTTTCGCGTCATGCACGGCATGCACGACCGTCTGGCGGAACTGGGGTACGACCTGATTCTTTTCAGCACGACGACCGCCCGCCAGCGGCTCGTATCTTATCTTGATTTCTGCATGCAGCGCCGCGTCGATGGGGTGATCGTCATGGGGATCCGGCTCGATGATCCGTACATCCAGGAGGTGGTCGATTCGCCGCTGTCGAGTGTGGTGATCGATCTGCCGCTGTTGAGCGAGCGCTGTGGCTATGTGATGACCGACAATGTCTACGGGATCAAATTGGCGATCCGCCATTTGGTGGAAAAAGGACATACAAAAATCGGCTTTGTAAACGGGTACAGCCAGGCGGCGGTCAGTCGGGAACGGAAGCGGGGTTATGAAGAAGGGATGGTGCAAACGGGTCTCGGGCTTGACGAGACGCTGATGCATGAGGCCGACTTCACCCTGCCGGGAGGCGCGGACGGATTGCAGCTGTTGCTGCAGGTCCATCCGGATCTTACGGCGATCGTGTTCGCCAGCGACCTGATGGCGATCGGCGGATTGCGGCGCGCTGGCGAACTGGGCATCCCCGTGCCGGAACGATTGGCGATTGTCGGATTTGACGACATCGAATTGGCGGAGTTCTCGACCCCGCCCCTGACGACCATTCGCCAAAAACGGCTGGAGATGGGCATGAGGGCGGCGGAGATGGTGGTTGCTACCATCAAGCGGCAGACGGCGCCGCAGGGTATTCTTTTGGCCCCGGAACTGGTTGTGCGGGGAACGACCTGAGAGCGAGACGGACGGCAAACTGCCGGTCAATTTGCCGCGAAAATCCAAAAGGTTTTGGGAGAGAACGGCAGATGATCGGCCGGGCGAGGCTTCTGGATTTTCGGCACAGTGATGGGTTGAAAATGGGAAACAGGATCTGACTTGCCGGGGAGGTGATGCAGGCTTCGGGGCTGGAAACAGGCGCCTTGCCGGGCACTGCAGGCAAAGAGCAGGCAAGGTTCCGGACGGGCTGTTTGCAGTCTCTTTGTGGCAGCGGTTTCAAATCGACCAAATAAAAGCGGGTTGATCAAAAAGTTGATCACCAAAAGGAGGGTCTCTTGATGGGATTCGCAAAAGGGAAACGCTGGGTGTCGGGAATGTCTGCGGTGGCTGTGGCGATGGGGGGAATGGCGCTGTCATGGTCCGGCGCGCCGGCGTTTGCGGCCGCGCCGGTCACTTTGACGATCTCGACGTGGGACAGCGGAGCGGGTCTTGCCGCATACAAACTCGGGATCAAGGCGTTTGAAAAATTGCACCCGAATGTCAGAGTCGCCATCCAGAGCGTATCGTCGACCTATTACCTGCCGAAGCTGTTGACCGAGATGGCCAACGGGAGCGCGCCGGATCTCATGCTGGTGGGCGACACAAACGTGAACGCGTTCGTCAACAGCGGACTGCTGGAGAACCTCACCCCGCTTTTCCGGCAGCACAAGTACGGACTGAACGCGGCCGCGTACTATCCCAACGTACTGAACATTGGCAAGGTAAACGGTCAGCAATACTTCGTTCCGAAGGACTGGGCCGACGAGTCTGTCATTTACAATAAAACAA
>JAJZZT010000479.1 GCA_021797415.1 Bacillota bacterium | reverse complement strand
TGGTGATGCCTCTTTTTTTCAGTACGTGCAGCCATAACAACGTAGCCAGTGAGCCAATCGGGGTGATCTTCGGCCCCAGGTCGCAGCCGATCACATTCGCATAAACCAAAGCCTGATGCATGACGCCCGGAACATGAATTGAATGAATGGCGAGCGCGTCGAACATGACCGTTGGCATGTTGTTCATGATGCTTGAAAGCGCGGCGGCAAGAAACCCGGTGGCCAGCGTGCCTGCGTACAAACCACCGTGAGCGGCCCCCTCTATTACATGCCCGAGAATGTTCGTGAACCCGGCATTGCGCAGCCCGAATACCACCACATACATCCCGATGGAGAACACGACGATCGCCCACGGCGCCTCACGGACGACGCTCCACGGACGTACGATGTTCGTCCGTCCGGCGCTGACAAGAAACACGATGGCCGCGAGCCCAGCCACCATTGAGACAGGAATGTGCAGGAGTTCTGTCAGGATGTAACCCACGAGCAGAATGCCAAGAATGACCCAGGACGCCCGGAACATTCCCTGATGCGCAATGGCCCTGGCCGGCTCAGGCAAGTCCGCTGGATTGTAGGTTTTCGGAATATTCCTGCCAAATACAAGGTACAGAACAACAATGCTGGCCACCAGTGAAAAGACATCCGGCACAATCATGTGCAGCGCATAGCTGAGAAATCCGATATGGAAGTAATCGGCTGAGACGATATTGACCAGGTTACTGACGATGAGCGGCAGCGACGTGGTGTCTGCAATAAAACCGCTCGCCATGATGAACGGCAACATCTTTTTCAGATCAAATTTCAGCAGTTTGACCTTTTCCAGCACAATCGGTGTCAAAATCAGCGCCGCGCCATCATTGGCGAAGAAAGCGGCCACCAAAGCGCCGAGGAGTGTCACGTAGAGAAACACTTTCCGCCCGTCCCCTCCGGCGGCGTGCGCCATCTTCAGCGCGGCCCATTCAAAGAAGCCAATCTTGTCAAGGATCGATGCGATGATGATAATGGCCACGAACGTGAGTGTCGCGTCCCAGACAATCCGGGTCACCTCAACGACGTTGTAGAGCGTTACGACGTGAAACAAGAGAGCCAGCACAGCGCCGCCAAGTGCGCTCCAGCCAATCGACAAGCCCTTGGGCTGCCAGATGACGAAAATCAAAGTAAGAAAAAAAATACCGACTGCAAGCCCGGCCATCTCTTGGCCCCTCCCATCTATACATGACACTGCACGCGCAGGCCCTGTCTCTGCAATCGCGCAATCTCTTCTGAAACGTCGGGCAGGGCGTCCACGATCTGTTCGATCAGCGGAAACGCGGAGCCGTCCAGCGCATAAAACACCCACTGCGCGGTTTTGTGTTCTTTCACTAGCCCCGCCTGTCGCAATTTGCGCAGATGTTGCGAGATGCTCGGTTGTGTCATGTCAAACACCGCCACGAGTTCGCACACACAGAGTTCCTCTGTGGCAAGCAATGCAAGAATGTGCAGGCGCGTCTTATCCGCCAGCGCCTTGAAAATATCCGCCCTGTCTGCGAAGGGATCGCTCATCTCGCTTCGTTCACCCCCATCCCCATCATTATATAAGTATATTCGAATGTTAAAATAGAACACTGTCACTGTCAAGACCGATACGTGACAGACCGATAGGTGACAGCGGAAAAATGGGCGTTGCAAGGACAATCAGCCCATGCTATAATGGAGCAGATGGTCCGTAACATACGTACGTGTGCTGCGAGAGTGGGGTTTCCCCACTCTTTCGTTTGTGTCATCGGCGTGACCCCGGGCAAGCGCACATGCAGGGAGGCTTTGTATGGCGAAGCAGAAAGTGACCGATCTCATTGAAGAGATGGTCGCGCCCATTCTTGATGAGGCCGGGCTGGAACTTGTCGAGACGGAGTACAAAAAAGAAGGCGCCAACTGGATGCTGCGCATTTTTCTCGAACGCCCGGGGGGAGCTGTGGATCTGGACGACTGCGCGTTTGTCAGCGAGCGGCTTTCGCGTTTGCTCGATGAAAGCGACCCGATACCGAACGCGTATTTTTTGGAAGTGTCCTCGGCGGGCGCCGAGCGGCCGCTAAAACGTGCGCGCGATTTTGAACTCGCAATCGGGAAGCGTGTTTACATTTCTTTCTATGAACCCTATGACGGCCACAAATCACTGGAAGGTATTCTAGTGTTCTATGGTGATGGAGAGTTGCGCATTGCGCTGGAGAAAGACAGCCTGACGGTCCCCGAGAAAAAAGTGGCAAATGCGCGTTTGGCCATTTCGTGGTAGGTGATTCAGCACACCGCGTGAAAGCCGGTCGCGAAGCGATGTGTCGCTCGCGGGGAGGAGAGAAAAAATATTGAACGCGGATTTTTTGCAGGCATTGCAGGAGTTGGAGCGCGATCGCGGGATCAGCAGCGAGGTGCTGATCGAGGCGATTGAGGCGGCGCTGATCTCCGCGTACAAACGCAACTTCAGTTCGGCGCAAAATGTGCGCGTGGAGATCGACCGCGCATCCGGAGAGTTTCGCGTGTTT
>JAJZZT010000105.1 GCA_021797415.1 Bacillota bacterium | reverse complement strand
CACGTTTGATCCTGCGGAGGTCAACCGCGCAATCGAGCGCGACGGGATCACTCTGCTTTCGGTTGTGCCGAATATGCTGACGCGCATGCTGAATGAACGCGGGGACCGCTCCTATCCGGACACGCTGCGCTGCGTGCTGCTCGGCGGTGGGGCGGCTCCCGCCGCCCTGCTGGAGGAATGTCTGCGGCGCGGCTTGCCGGTGGCCACGAGTTATGGCCTGACGGAAGCCAACTCGCAGGTGGCGACGCTGTCTCCGGCCGCCGCGGCGCATAAGGCCGGATCGTCCGGCCAGGCGCTCGCCTTTGCGGAACTGCGTATCGTCGCGGAAAATGGGGAACAGGCCGCACCTTTTGGCGAGGGAGAGATCGCCGTGCGCGGCTTGACCGTGGCAGATGGATATGACCGCGATCCGGAGGGGACGGCCGCCGCGTTTCGCGACGGCTGGTTGTACACGGGGGACATCGGGTATTTGGACGAGGAAGGGTTCCTGTATGTGCTCGACCGCCGGACGGACATGATCGTGTCTGGGGGTGAAAATGTCTATCCCGCGGAGGTGGAGGCCGTCTTGCTGGCCCATCCGGATGTGCTTGAGGCGGGCGTGGTCGGCGTCCCGGACGAGCAGTACGGACAGGCGCCGCTGGCGGTGGTGCGGCTGCGCGCCACCGCTCCCTCTTCTGACCTGCTCGCTTTTTGCCGCCTCCACCTTGCCGCGTACAAGACACCGCGCCACATCCGCACAGTGGGCGAACCGTTGCCGCGCAACGCCTCCGGCAAGTTGTTGCGAAAGGAACTGAGAAAATGGCTATGATACGGACGGATGAGCCATCCGCCGCGCCGGGTGCGGATCTGCGCTATCATTGCGCGCTGCTTGCGCCGGGTGTGGGCGATGATGTTAAACTGGACCGGCTTGTCGTTGGAGGCGACGCTCTGTTTTCCGCCTACTGGCGGGCTGCGGACGGCGCGCGTCTGACGGCCGCAGGGGTGGTGTACGAGGCTCGTTTCACCGGGAGTGACGCCGTTTTGCAGGCGCAGCGGGCGTGGAGTGAGCTGTGCGGGCGACTCGCAGGGGACGCGGCAGCGCAGGTGCGCGCGTTTTGCGGCTTTGCGTTTGCGCCGGGAGCGCCGCGCGATGAATATTGGCGGGAGTGGCCGGACGGGTTGCTCGTATTGCCGGAATGGCTGGTGTGGCAGCGGCCGTCCGGTTCCAGGATCGTGGTGCGGATTAGTGCGGTGCGGTCCGGTCAGTCGCCGCCTGCGCTGGAGGACGTGGAGGCGCAGTGGCGGCGGTTCGCGGTGGAAGATGGAACGGCGCAGCAGCGGTTCGCGGCGTGGGCGCTTCCGGTGGATGCGGTTGCAGAGCGGGTCAGTCCGGAACGGGTGGAGACGGTCGATCGCGCCGCCTGGTGCCGGTCGGTGCAGGACGCTGCGACCGCAGTGCAAAAAGGGCGTCTCGACAAGGTGGTGCTGGCGCGCCGCGAGCGTTTGCGCTGGAATCGTCCCATTCCGGTGGACAGGGTGTTGCGCGCGCTTGAACGCGATTATCCTGAAGCAACCGTATTTGCTGTCCGTCTTGGGGAACAGATGTTTGTCGGAGCGACACCGGAGCGACTTGTGTCTCTGGCGCATGGACAGGTTGCGGTCGACTGTCTCGCAGGAACCGCCGTGCGCGGCGCGGACGAGGCGGCCGATGAAGATCTGGCGCGGCGGCTGCTGATAAGCGGAAAGGATCGCGTCGAGCACGACGCGGTGGTGCGCGGTGTCCGGGATGACCTCTCCGGCGTCGTGGAACGGCTGGAGAGCCCGTCCTGTCCGCAGATCAGGCGCCTGAAAAACGTTTCGCACCTGTTCACGCCCATGAGCGGCGTACCGCGTGCCGGCGTGACCGCGTTCTCGTTGCTGGCGCGGCTGCATCCAACGGCGCCCCTAGCCGGTTTGCCGCGAGAAGCGGCGATAGACGCGATCGCGCGCTGGGAGACGGCGGACCGGGGGTGGTATGCGGCGCCCATCGGCTGGGTTGACACGGCGCAAGAGGGGGAATTCGTCGTGGCGTTGCGCTCCGCGCTGATAGTGGGGCAAGAGGCGCTGCTGTACGCCGGGGTGGGCGTTGTGGCCGATTCCTGCCCGGAGAACGAGTGGGCGGAAACAGAATGGAAGTTTTCACCCATGCGCACGGCTTTACAGGACGCTGCGAACGAAGAAGAGCGGAGGAGTGCGCGATGACGGTCAATCCGCAGCTTGCGCCTGTGACCGCTTTTGTGCGCGCTCTGCGCGCGGCGGGAGTTTCGCAGTTTTGCGTCTCGCCGGGTTCGCGCAACGCGCCGCTGACGATCGCCGCCGCGCGCGAGCCGGCCGTGACCGTCTGGAATCTGCCTGACGAACGCTCGGCCGGTTTTTTCGCGCTGGGTGTGGCGCGCGTCACCGGTAAACCGGTCGCGCTTGTCTGCACGTCCGGCACGGCGGCCGCCAACTATCTGCCGGCGGTGGTGGAGGCGCACTACGCGCGTGTGCCGCTGATTGTG
>JAJZZT010000191.1 GCA_021797415.1 Bacillota bacterium | reverse complement strand
GGAAGCCGCCTGCCCCCTTTCCTATGCGCTTGCACGCCGCAACTCCGCGGCGAACACTCCGCTTTCTCCAGTGTATCGGTAGCAGACCGCAACGCGCAACCGAAAGTGAGAATGCGCGCTGTTCCCGCATTCTCCCATCTTAAAAATGAGGTTTCGCCGTCTCCGTCGCCCTGCCCTATGCCCTTTGCTCGGACACCGCTATCGCCAAACTCGTGACGAGCAAAGGGGATGACGACGCCCCAGCCAATCTTGCCTATGGCGTAAAAATCTCCGGACACGGGGCAAGGTGCCGGCCCGGCAGGCCATCATTCCTCCGCTGGCTTGGCGGGCGACGCCGCTCCCGATCCTACAGATGGGCGGCGAGTTCACGCAGGCTGCGGATCATCGCCACGTCATTTTGCCCGGCAGAACCGGAAGCGTCGCGCTTCAGCCATATGCCTTTCATGCCTGCCTGTCCGCAGGGGAGTATGTCTGTGTACAGGTCATCCCCCACATAAACGCAATCCCTCGGCAGCTCGCCGGCCTGTTCGGCAGCCGCCCAGAATATTTCAACACCCGGCCTGGAAAATCCGATTTCTCCCGATATGATCTGGATGTAAAAGTATTGATCAATCCCCATTCTCTGCAGCTTTGCCTTCTGCTGTGTTCCGTCGCCGTTGCTCAGGATCCCCAGCCGTTGTCCGCGCAATTGCCGCAAACACGGCAGGACATCGTCGTACGCCGCCCAGTTGTCCTCAAAGCCTGACAAGTATGCCTGAAAAACGGCGCGGGCTTCCGCATCGCCGACGCCCTCCAATCCGAAGACCTCTTTCACCCGGTCCATTTTTTGCTGTTCGAACGTCGTTTGCCCCCGCAGATATTTTGCAAAGTGCTTTTTTCCAATCGCACACCACGCCGCATAAAACCGGGACTCATTCATGATGAACCGTTCGCCGTACTTTGCGTAGACCGACCTGACGCCCAAAAACTCGGCTCTTTTGAAGTCCAGCAGCGTGCCGTCAATGTCGAAAAAGATCATCGCATCCCCTCCGTTCCACAGTTCGGCGTCCGGTCCTGTCGATGGGACCATTTTGACGGAAAGCGACTGCGCGACACGGTCGAGTGTCACGTGTACCAGACTTCCAGCCGCTTCAGAAGCCCCCCGATGCGGGCAAGCTGGGCTCTGGCGAAATCCAGATCGCCATCGTCCCCATGACCGCCCAACGCCATGGCCAGGTTTGTCGTTGTCGCCATGACAACCCGCACCGTGAGGGCGAAGCGGAAAGACTCCATATCACCTGTTCCGGCCACTCGGGTGAAAGCGTGTTTGACAACCGGATGGCCGAGACCTTTGAGTAGCGCCATATTGCCGACAAGGGACGCCATGTCCCACATCGGCGGCATCAAAGACACATCCTCAAAGTCGTTCCATCTCCATCCCGCGGTGCTATGGATGAGATTTCCCAGGTGGGCATCGCCGTGCGCCGGAAACACCGCATCGAGCGCGTGCATCCTTTCCTGCATCACATCAAAAGTTTCCAATAAATTGGAAACTAAGGGGTCTTCATGCACCTTCGCCCGCAAACTGTCGACGGCTTCTTCAACATTGTCCCACACTCTCAGCCACGGCAACGGTTCAGGAAAATCGGCAAGCGCGCGCGTCAAGCCGATCACCATGTCGACGGCTCGTTCCGGCTTAAGGATGGCGGGAGCGGCAGGCTCCGCGTAGTCCCACAGTGTCATCCAGGTGTCGGCCACCCGATGCGGACCGCAGGGAAGGGAGAAGTGGCCCCGCACGACCGGAATGCCACGATCGGCGAGAAACGCTGCCACCCGCAATTCCCGCGCCAGGACATCCCGCCACGACGACTCGCTGTGGCCTGGCCAATCCTTGGCTATCCTTGCCACAACCGGATGCGGGGCAAGATGAACGATCAGGTTCGTCGAATCGCTTAAGACGACCGGAGAAATATCGCTCAATCCAAGCGTCTTGACAAGCAAAAGCAATTCGGCCATGCGTTCTTCCCGCCCTGTCATGCAACACACCTTCCAAGCCACAAAGAATCTAAAAACAGTATACTGTAAGTCATCCGGCGTCAGGATGGAAAGAGGAGGCATCAACAGTTGGATTCATTTCTGGACTGTGTGGTCAAAACGCTTTCAACCAATATCACAGGGGTTAAGGCCATCGTGCTGCGCGGTTCTCGGCAGATCGACCATCAAATGGATTTCTGGTCAGATACTGATCTGCTGGTCATACTTCAACCTGAGACAGCTGTGGATGAAAATCAGTTCGTTCAAGCGCACGAACGGATTGGACAGGTCCTTGGCAGTGAGCTGCACCGCAGGAAAGAATCGCTTCTCTACAGGACTGCCATTTCGTTCGAAACCTCCATTCAACTGCTGGATGCAGCCGTCTGTTCATATAACCTAAATTCCCGCTCAAATTATACCTACACGGGGTTCTCCACGGCAAAGGCCTTATAGATGGTCTTCTGTTCCTTGGTTAGGGGGAACAAGATACGCTGACCGTTGACGTGTTGTA
>JAJZZT010000448.1 GCA_021797415.1 Bacillota bacterium | reverse complement strand
CTCTTCTGTCGGCCGGACTTTTGTCACGATCGTCAGTTGCCCGTTGGCCAGCGTGAGGCGATCTTCATCCTGCGCGAGCAGTCCCCCCGCGACGCTCTTGAGATTCCGGCCGTACGCCACCGGTTCGAGGATCTCCGGCAGAAGCAACACGCGCACATTCTTCTTTTTTGCGAGCCGCCCCAACGCAGCGTCGGAAAAAGCCGGCGCGATGACGATTTCGAGGAACAATCCGGCCAATTCTTCGGCGATGTCCTCGTCGACCGCCCGGTTGAACGCGACAATCCCGCCGAAGATGGACACGGGGTCCGCCTCATGAGCTCTTTTCCAGGCCTGCCGCGCATCAGCGCCCACCCCCACGCCGCACGGATTCATATGTTTGACGGCCACCACCGCGGGCTCGGAAAAATCGGCGATCAACTGCAACGCCGCACTGGCATCCTGAATGTTGTTGTACGACAGTTCCTTGCCCTGAAGCTGCCGCGCATTCGCCAGCGAAACGCCCTGCGCGTGCGGAATGTGATAAAATGCGGCCGTCTGGTGCGGATTCTCCCCGTAGCGCAGCGTCTGCACCCGTTCGTAAGAGCACGTGAGCGTCTCGGGATACTTCTCGCCTGTCTTCTCGGTCAAATATTCGGCGACCCGCGCGTCGTACGCCGCCGTGTGGCGGAACACCTTGGCCGCCAGGGCGAACCGCTCATCATCCGTCAGTTCTTCGCACGCGCGCACGCGCGCCGCGATCCAGCCGTAGTCCGCCTGATCGACGACCGTCGTGACAAAACGGTGGTTCTTGGCAGCCGCCCGCAGCATGCTCGGACCGCCGATGTCGATCTTCTCGATCGCTTCCGCTAGAGTCGCACCGGGAGTTGCGACCGTCGCCGCAAACGGATACAGATTCACGATCACGTAGTCCACAAGCCCGATCCCGTGCTCTTGCGCGGCCGCCATGTGCGCCGGATTGTCGCGCAGGGCGAGCAGCCCGCCATGGATCAGCGGATGCAGCGTCTTCACCCGTCCGTCCATCATTTCGGGAAACCCGGTCACCGCCGAGACTTCGGTCACCGGGAGTCCCGCATCGCACAGGAACTTGAATGTGTTCCCCGTGGAGACCAGTTCAACATCCGCTTCCACCAGCGCTTTCGCCAGATCCACAAGACCGTTTTTATCCCATACACTGATCAACGCCCGTTTCACATTGCCAACACCTTTCCGTTCATCTGTTTGGCGCGGTGGAGCCCCCGGCGTTCACCGCCCTCGGGGACATGGGATAAAGTCCGCACAGTAGGCGCCTTAATCCTGCATATAGAGGTTGTGCGCCTGCCGAAATTTGGTTATCCCATGTCCCCGTCCGCCAACTGTTCGCACAGCATCCGCACGACCGCCGGCAACAACCGGTGTTCCAGCGCATGCACCCGCTGTGACAGGGTTTCCTCCGTGTCGCCCGGCACAATGTCCACGCTTTCCTGCGCGATCACCGGACCGGTGTCAAGCCCCTCATCCACGTAATGAACGGTGACCCCCGTCTTTTCGACTCCCGCCTCCAGAGCCTGCCGGACTGCGTTCAGACCGGGAAATTGCGGAAGCAGCGACGGATGCACATTGACGATCCTGCCGGCAAAAGGCTGCAGCAGCCCCGCGCCCACGAGACGCATGTAACCGGCCAGCACCACCAGGTCCACCCCCGCTTCGCGCAGCGCGATCAAGGCCATCCGCTCCCACGCATCACGGTTGCCTGCCGCTCGATGCGTCATGGCGAACACGGCACATCCCCGCTCGCGAGCATACGCCGCCGCACCGCACGCAGGCCGATCGCTGAGCAAAAGGACAATCCGCCCCGCCGCCAGCTCGCCCGCATCAGCCAGCTCGCACAGGTTCCGGAAGTTGGAGCCCGTTCCGGACGCGAACACGCCGATGCGGATCTCCCCGCGTCCACTCATCGCGCCCCACCGCCAGCCAGGCGCACTCCCGCGCCATCCACCACGCGGCCGATCTCGTACGCCGTCTCCCCCATGGCGGCAAGCGCGGATAACGCGTCCGCTTTTTGTGCATCGGGCACGATGAACACGAAACCGATCCCCATGTTCCACGTCCGGTAGCAGGTCTCGGCAGGCACGGCGGAGAGCGCGCGCAGCCAGTCAAACACTGCGGGGACGGGCCAGCGGTCCGTGTCCAGCACACAGCCGAGCCCCGCCGGCAACACGCGGGGAACGTTTTCTTGCAGCCCGCCCCCCGTGATGTGCGCCATTCCCCGCACGTCCACGATCTCCCGCAAGCGCAGAGCGGTCTGCGTATACAGCCGCGTCGGCGTGAGCAGTACATCGCCCACCGTTTTGCCGCCGCCGGGAAATTGGTCCGCATAGCCGACGCCCGCATCCGCCACGAGTTTGCGAATCAGGGAGAAGCCGTTGGCGTGCGCGCCGCTGGACGGCAGGCCGATCAGCACATCCCCCGTCTGCACGCCGTGCCCGTCTATCCACCTGCGGCGCTCGACCACCCCGACCGCGAATCCCGCGATGTCGTATTCGCCCGGC
>JAJZZT010000227.1 GCA_021797415.1 Bacillota bacterium | reverse complement strand
CGATCTGTATGACTGTAACACATATTGATTACTCCGGCAATTCCTCTTTCCGGAACGATTTCACCCGTAAAAATTGCCGCAGAAGCTTGTCCTCTTCGACCAGAAATTAGGGATGCGCCTGGAAACTTCGTTGGGCGATCACTACCAGTATGCCCCCGGCGAGGATAAGCCCCAGACTGAGCGCCGCGATCGTCCGACTCAGATCATGCGTGGCCAGCACGGACATCAGCGGCAGATGGACGGTGTTATTTATGAGAGTCGGAATGATCAGGAACAGTAAGGACAGAACGCTGAGCGTTTGTTGGGCTTGACGCACCGTGCGGCTGTGAACCGAAATCCATATCCCCACTGCTGCGGCCACCAGGCCCGCGAGCCCCCCGTCCAAGAGGATTCCGATGAGGACGGGAAGTGAGTACATGTGCCAATGAGCAAGTAACGTGCGCCCATTGCTTGTCCCAAGCGCCACCACCATCGCCAGGAGCATCACGGGGCCCGTGTTTCTGACAGCAGCCAGCATTTTCCCCCAGACAATCGCATAGGCCGGCAGTGGGGTGATCATCAGGGCTTCGAGCGTATGGCGTTCTCTCTCCCCGGCGATACTATCGGCGATCGTGTTCGTTACCCGAAAAAATATCACCCACATGGCAACCAGAATGCTCACCATGGAGGTCGTCCACAAGGTTTTCAATTGATACGGCAAAAAACCTCCCACAACCGCCACCAAAACCAGCGGCGCAACCCATCCCGACTTATTTTGGCGTTGCGAGGCTACCCATTCGCGACGTTCTTTCCAGTACACCGTGTGAATGTCGTCCAGCTTCATAAATTCGCTAGCCCCCTCAGAATCCGGCGCACCGTTTCATCGAATGAGGGTGCCGTGATCACCTCGACGAGGCTGGCGTCGTCGTGCAAAACCATCTCCAGCACGCTGTTCAATCCCCGTTCTTGCACCGTTATAGCGGCAACCTCCCCCTGACAGCTCACATTGAGGACGCTCTCCACGGCAGAGAGGCGTTCCAGTAGAACCGAAGTCCACTGACGGATGCGAACGGTCGCTTGAGGATTATGCAGGCCGTTTCGCAAAGTGTCTGGAGAAGCAACCGCGAGGAGCTCACCATGGTTCAATATACCGATGACATCGCAAAACTCTTCAATCAGGGACAGGTCGTGGGAGGTCACGATCGTAGTCGGTTGATGGTGTTTCCGATGGTCGATGAGAAGACGGATGGCGTGGCGCCGGGCGTCGGGGTCCAAACTGGTCGTCGGTTCATCCAGCAGCAGCAGTGGTGTCGGCTCAAACAGGACTTTCGCCAAGGCGAGTTGCTGACGCATGCCCTGGCTCCAATGGGACACGCTTTCCAATCGCCGTGACCACAATCCCCAAGGTTCGAGAATTTCTTTCATGCGCGGGGCCATGTTTGCCCGTGGCATGTGCCAAATCCGACCGACAAACTCCAAGTGTTCTTGCGCGGTCAGATGATCGTACAGTCCGACGGGACTGAGCAACGCGCTACACTGGCGGCGGACCGTTCCAGGATGATCAAACGGATCCCATTCACCCACCGTGATGTGTCCCGAATCGGGTTTGATAAGACCCAGCAGTCCGCGCAACCAAGTGCTTTTGCCCGCCCCATTCGGGCCCACCAAACCAAAGATCGTCCCCGGAGCAATGTGACACGTGACTCCTTGGAGGGCGGTTATCGATCCAAATTTGCAGGTGACCGCATCCATTCGGACGGCGAGATTTCTGACAGAATGGATTGCCATTATTTTTTATCCCGGAGCCATTGGCGGGCCACAAAATACACACCGATCATCATCGCGCCCCCACAATAGGCGATGACGGACACATGAATGAGCGTCCCCACGAGAATCAACACGCCCCCGGCGAGTCCGCTCCCGCGGAGAATCCATAAACGTAACTGTCGGGTCATTCTCTCATCTCCTTCACTTTTTTCTGTCCACGCGTCTTTTTATCCTGCCGATAGTGGCGCCCCGACGCCATGGGGGTCTATTGTGGATCGTTTGCGCCGGAGACGGGTCGTTTATAAACAGAACGGGGGATCAAGGTGCTGGTCCCCGTTTTGTCTCATTCTCCTGTGACAGGACGGCGAACAGAACATCCAGCGCGTCCCGCATATGCTGAAGTCCTTGATCAACACGCTCTCGTCCCGCCTTTTGAGACAGTCGTTGCGTGAAACGGCGCGCGTCGTCTGAGTTCCATGCGGCTTGGATTCGAGCGACGGTATCCTGATTGACCCGGCCAAAAGTACCCACCCACGCTATCAGCGCTTCTTGCACCCGCACGTCGGACGGGTCTAGGTCCATGGTGCGTTTCAACTCCATGAAGGCTTGGCGTTGCCGATCCCGCCACGCCTGCCACGTGACGGTGTCCGTCGCTAGTCCCCATGTCCTTGGAGCGCCCGGCAGCGTTTCGGGGACGGCTTTCCCTTCTCTCATCGCTGCAAGCACGAAGGTAGACAGTCCTTCGGGCTCCCCCTCGTACAGTGCGCGACCGACGGGGACTAAATCGT
>JAJZZT010000102.1 GCA_021797415.1 Bacillota bacterium | reverse complement strand
GCGGTGCGCTCGCCGCGCTGTACGGCGTGAACTTTTTCGCCACGAGATTGCGCATCCGGTACACGAACTGGCTGGGCCAAAGCGTGATCCGCGATCTGCGCGAAGAGCTGTTCTCGCATGTTCAGGGGCTGTCGTTTGACTTTTTTGACCGTCGTCCTGCCGGGTCCGTGCTCGTTCGCATCATGAACGACGTCAACGCGCTGCAGGACCTGTTCACGAACGGCGCGGTGAACAGCATCACGAATCTGTTCACGTTAGTCGGCATCGTTATCATCATGCTGAGCCTGGACGTTCGGCTGGCGTTGATCTCCATGACGGTGGTCCCGGTCATGTTTCTCATTTCCACCAAACTGCGCGCAATGATCCGCCGCAGTTGGCAGCATGTGCGCATCCGCCTGTCGCGCCTCAACGCCCATCTGAACGAAAGCATTCAGGGCATGCGCGTCACGGAGGCGTATGTGCGCCAGGATGAGAACCAGGAATTCTTTCAGGGGATGAACGCCGATTATCTGTCGATGTTTCGCGGCGCGCAGTATCTCAGCAGTTTTTTTGGACCGGGTGTGGATTTTACCGGGGCGATCGGCAGCGCGCTTTTGTTTTGGTTCGGCGTTCACCTGCTCATGCACGGTCATGTGACGGTGGGGCTGCTCATCGCATTCGCCAATTACCTGGGGAACTTCTGGACGCCGATCTCCCAATTGGGCCAGGTGTACAATCAATTGTTGGTCGCCATGGCGTCTTCCGAACGGATATTCGAGTATCTCGACACCAGGCCGACAGTCCAGGATCAGGCCGAAGCGCAGGCGCTGCCCCCTATACGCGGCGACGTGGAGTTTGCCGCGGTCGAATTCGCCTACGACAGCAAGAAAAAAGCGTTGGACGGAGTGAGCTTCCATGCCCGTCCCGGCATGTCGGTCGCGCTCGTCGGCCATACGGGCGCGGGCAAGAGCACGGTGATCAGCCTGCTCGCCAGATTTTACGAGCCGACCGCGGGCGTGATCCGTGTGGACGGGGTCGACATCTGCTCCTGCGACCTGCGTTCACTGCGTTCTCAGGTCAGCATCGTGATGCAGGAGACCTTCATTTTTTCCGGGACGATCATGGACAATATCCGCTACGGGAGACCGGATGCGACCGATGAAGATGTGGTGGAGGCGGCGCGCGCGGTTTATGCGGACGATTTCATCAGCCGGCTGGAGAACGGCTATCAGACCGAGGTGCGCGAGCGCGGCAGCCGGCTGTCGATGGGACAGCGGCAACTGATTTCATTTTCCCGCGCTATCCTGGCCGATCCGGGGATCCTGATTCTCGACGAGGCGACGGCGAGCATCGACACGCATACCGAGCATTTGATCCAGAAGGGCTTGCGGCGGCTGCTCGTGGGTCGCACGTCGTTCGTGGTGGCGCACAGGCTGTCCACGATCCGGGAGGCGGACATGATCCTCGTTTTCCAGAACGGCCGTATCGTCGAGCGGGGGACGCACGGGGATCTCCTGCGCGAAGACGGATACTATCGGCATCTGGTTGAGGCGCAGTACCGGTTTCTGGCGTAGGAACCCCTTTGTCATGTCTCCTCGGGGTCTATGAACGGGTGTACGATTGATCCGGCGGGATCGGCGAACAGGCGTACGGAGGCGATCTGTCCGGCGTCTGTGAGCGAAAGTGAATGCGGATGATTTTCCGGGATGGAAATGACATCGCCGGGTTCCAATGTGACGTCGAAGTAACCGGCATCACCCCTGTTCCTGATGGCAAAGACACCCTCGCCCGCGATAATGGCGCGCACCTCGTCCCTGGTGTGGGTGTGGATCTGCTCAAAGTCGCGAGACAACGGTTCCAGGCCGGATGTTGAATCGGACAGCGCGACAACATCCCAGACGATGTCCCATTTGACGTACCCGCGGGTGGCCGCGAGACGGCCTGTCTGCGTCTTCAACGCGTCCAGCACGAACGACCGCTCCTCTTCACTGAGGATGCAGCGGTCGCGCAGTGTGGCGGGTATCATGGCGAGGTTCCACTGTTCATAGAAAATGCCGTTGTCTGCGAGAAAGGTCTGAATTTCGGCCGGATTCGCGAGTGTTTCGCCTGAGTTGCGCAGATGAAGGGCAGTCATGGAATCAAACACCTTCTTTCTGTTGTTGAAGTTCCCCCTTGATCTTCAACCAAGGGGATAAGGGATCAGATTGCCTGCCGACATTTGGTTTATCCCATGTCACCACGGGACGACTTCGTCTTGTTTGCGGCGGATGATCGCGTCAAGCAGTTCCCGGGCGGATTCGGCTTCGAGCATTTCCCCGTCCACAAAGGCGTATGCGCGGCGCACGCATACGGCGCAGCGGTCAAGGCAGGAATACGTCACGACATCAATGGACTTTTGTTCCAGCTCAGTGGTGTGCAATGCCATTTCATTGGATTGACAAATCTCCACAATCATGAATATCATTCCTATACTGGAGATTCTGGATTTATTGCTGTCATACCCTCTGCTTCTGCTCAGATACCGCTATCTTGAAAATGAGGGTCAGGTGCTAGCCGCCAATATCCCTTT
>JAJZZT010000119.1 GCA_021797415.1 Bacillota bacterium | reverse complement strand
ATGCTCCCTCACGTACCCAAAACGTACGCTCGGTCCGCATTTCTGGCTGCTTTCTTGCACTGCGTGGGTCTTACCTGTCCACTTTTTGAACGACCCCTTATAGAGTGCCCGCAACACCTGGACATATGATCGTACAACCACCCGTATACATGAGACAGGACCAACCATATGGCGGGAGAGTGAGACAAGTGGCTGAAGCGGCGCAAAACAGCAACGTTCCGCTGTCTGCGGAGCGCAATTACGCCCGCGTCACCGGGTGGCTGTACCTGCTGCTCGCAGTGGCGGGCCTCTTTACGAACAACCTGTGGAATATGTTCAATCTGTCGGGCATGATGACCGTCATTCACGCCGTGATCGGCATCACCGGCATTGCGGTGGCCAACCGCGGTACGGCACGACTGCATCGCGTCTACAACCTCGCGCTCGCGCTCACACTCACCACCTGGGGCGTTGTGGGCACCGTTTCCCCGCGCTGGCTGCAACCCTACCCGCTGCCGCTCGAAAACGCGTTGCACACCCTCACAGGCATCTGGGGCTTTTACGGGGCCGGCCAGGCGCTTTTCGCGCGGCTGACCCGCCGGAAAGGGCTGACTCACCGGAAAGCATCGTGACAATCACGGGCCGCCCGCGCGTAAAGCGCCTGCTTTTGACGCACACTATCCCCGAGAATGTACAGGGGAGGCAGTGCACACATGCAAATCCGCGAATTGATGACGGCCAACGTCACGACATGTACGCCGGAGTCCACACTGACACAGGCGGCGCAACTCATGAAACAGGAGAATGTCGGCTCCATTCCGGTTGTGCAGGACAATCGTCTGGTGGGCATCATCACCGACCGCGACATCGTCGTCAAATGCGTGGCGAATGAATCCTCGTGCGACAGCATGACCACATCCACAGCCATGGCAACGAACCCTGTCACGTGCTCGCCGGACACCGACGCCCACGAAGCGGCAAGGTTGATGGCCAGGGAGCAGATCCGGCGCCTGCCCGTGGTGGACAATGGGCGTCTGGTCGGCATCTGCGCGCTCGGCGACCTTGCCGTTGTCGACATCCACGTCAACGAGGCGGGCGAAGCATTGAGCGGCATTTCGGAGCAACAACAGGTTCATTGACGGGCTTTCGTTCCATGCGGGGAAATGGGGACGGGGAACCGTTCACCATTTCCCTTTTCGATTCTGCACTTTTCCGCGGCCGGTGCCGCACTGTCCGCGCGCCGAAAATAAAAAAGTTCCCGCCGAGGGCGGGAACCGGGAGAATCATTGCATAGCCTAGCGGCCGGCCAGTTGCTGTTCCGCGAGAGCGACCAGTTTGCGAGTGATATTCCCTCCGATAGTACCGGTGTCGCGCGTTGTCATCGTACCCCAGTAACCGTCCTGCGGGGTCTGAATGCCCAGTTCGCCAGCCACCTCGTACTTCAACTGATCCAGTGCACGGCTCGCATTCTTGACCAACAGCGTGTTGGAACGTTGTCCTTGTGCCACGCTGACCACCTCCTTCGTGGTCATAGTGTGCCCGCTGTCCCGTTCGCTACTCTGTAACTTTTTGGTCTGCGCGCTGCGCGAGCGGAATGTACGTGCGGCGCTTGATTCCTTCGTAGTCCGCGCGCGGGCGGATCAGCCGGTTGTTGCGGTATTGTTCCAGCACGTGCGCCGTCCATCCGGAGATGCGGCTCACCGCGAAAATCGGCGTGAACAGGTGAATGGGAATTCCCATCGTATAGTAGGTTGACGCCGAATAAAAGTCCACATTGGGATTCAAGCCCTTGAGTTCTTTGACAACCCGCTCGATCACCTGCGACATCTGATACCACTTCACTTCTCCCGAACGCTTGCCCATCTCCTCCGACATCCGCCGCAGGTGCGTGGCGCGCGGGTCCTCGGTGTGGTACACGCGATGGCCGAACCCCATGATGCGGCGTTTCTGCGCCAGGGCATCGCGAATCCACGGCTCTGTCGCGGGCAGGTCGCCGATCTCTTTGAGCATGAGCATGACCTGCTCGTTCGCACCGCCGTGCAGCGGCCCTTTCAGCGTACCCACGGCCGACGTGATCGCCGAGTACATGTCTGACAGTGTGGCGGCCGTCACGCGCGCCGAAAACGTGGACGCGTTCAGCTCATGGTCGGCGTGCAGGATCAGCGCGGTGTCAAACGCGCGCGCCACATCCGCATCGGGCTCCACGCCGGTCAGCATATAAAGAAAATTTGCCGCGTGTCCCAGATCCGCACGCGGTGCGATGGGGTCGCGCCCCTCTTTGTAATGCTCGATCGTCGCCACCATCGTCGGCAGCTTCGCCACCAGGCGCGCGGCCTTTCGCACGCTCGCCGCGTAGGAATTGTCCGCGTCCTCGCCATCCCACAGACCCGCCACCGAGACAAGCGTGCGCAGCATCTCCATGGCGTTCCCGTCGCGCGGCAACGTATGTAGCGCCTTTGTAGCCATGTCCGTCAGCGGACGCTGCGCCTTCAATTCTCCATCAAACGCTTTCAACTGCTCGGCAGTCGGCAATTCGCCGTTCCACAACAGGTATACAACCTCTTCAAAG
>JAJZZT010000224.1 GCA_021797415.1 Bacillota bacterium | reverse complement strand
CGCTTCGCGCCAGGAAGGGGAATGCGCGGGCAGTTCGTTTAAAAAGAGGGCGTTCGCCGTGAGGTAAATCTTTTGATATACTCTTCTCAACCAAGTAACCCTTCTATACTGCTGGGAGATTGACCACAGTGAATCGTCGGCAGACCCGGCGTCCGCATCCATCCTCTTTTATGAAAGGATTTTCTCTGTGCTGATCCAACCGAAAATACGTGGCTTCATCTGCACCACCGCCCACCCCGCGGGCTGCCAGGCTCACGTTTCGGAGCAAATCGACTACGTGGCCAGCCAGCCTGCTTTTCGCGGTCCGAAAAAGGTGCTCGTGATCGGCAGCTCAACCGGATACGGCCTCGCGTCGCGCATCGCGGCCACATTCGGCGCCGGCGCCGACACAATCGGCGTCTGTTTTGAAAAGCCCGCTTCCGACAACCGCACCGCCACTGCCGGCTGGTACAACAGCGCGGCGTTTGAGCAGGCGGCGCGCCAGGCCGGACATGTGGCGAAAACCGTGAACGGCGACGCGTTTTCCCATGCGGTCAAAGGGCGGGTGATCGACCTGATCCGCGAGCATGTCGGACAGGTGGATCTCGTCGTGTACAGCTTGGCCTCGCCGCGCAGGGTCCATCCGGACAGCGGCGAGACGTTCGCCTCCTCAATCAAGCCGATCGGCCAGCCGTACACGAACAAGACGTTGAACTTCCACACAGGCGAGGTGTCGGAAATCACCGTTCCCGCCGCCACCGAGGATGAGATCCGGCAAACGGTCGCCGTGATGGGCGGCGACGACTGGCGACGTTGGATCGACGCGCTGGAAGAGGCGCGCACACTCGCGCCCGGGGCGCTCACCGTCGCCTACTCCTATATCGGCCCGGCCATCACTCATCCCATCTATCGCGAGGGAACGATCGGCCGTGCAAAAGACGACCTGGAACAGGCGGCACTGCAACTCAACGAGCGGCTGAAAGAAAGCGGCGGCGGAGCGTTCATCTCCGTGAACAAGGCACTCGTGACGCAGTCCAGTTCTTCGATTCCGGTTGTTCCGCTGTACATCTCGCTGCTGTACAAAGTGATGAAAGAACGCGGACTTCATGAAGGCTGTGCGGAACAGATGTATCGCCTCTTTGCGACGCAACTGTACGCGGAGAATCCCATCGTGCTCGACGACCGCAACCGCATCCGTTTGGACGACTGGGAACTGCGGGACGATGTCCAGCATGAGGTGGCCGCACTCTGGGAGGCGGCCACCACGGAAAATATCGAGCAGATCGCGGATCTCACGGGCTATCGCCATGAATTTTTGCGCCTGTTCGGATTTGACATGCCCGGTGTGGACTACGCGCAAGATGTCAACCCCGACATTCCCTTGGGGGATGACTGATAAGCGAGCTTTATCGCATGTCCCCTTGACCTCACTTTGTCAACCGTACCACTCATCCGTGGCGCGGGCGCCAAGCAGCATCATCGCCAGAATGGCGCGGCTTGCCGTCGGTGCGTCCGCGGCCGTGTACAGGACGGTTCGCGGTCCGGCGCGCTCCGTACCCGGCATCAGGGCGGCCGCTGCGGCGTGCGCTGTGGACACAAACTCCACCTCGCACACGAACGGCCCGCACCGTATCGGAGGAGCAATGCGCGGTGCCTCGCCGCGTCCCAGCCGTTCCACCGCCACCCTGGCTTCCCGGCGGATGATCTCGCCGGTGACCGGCGCACTGAGACAGCGCGCCGACCAGCGGCCGATCGCATACTTGACCACTGCCGCGCGCGCCTGGGGCACAACCTCCGCCGCTTCGGCGGCCAGCGCGTCATCGCCCGTCACGAGAAGGACAGGCACGCCGAAATGCCAGGAGACCGCCGCATTGATACCCAGTTCTCCCGTCGGTTCCCCATTGATGCGCACAGCAAAAATCTCCCGGCCGAGCAGTGTTTCATTCGCCACTCCCCGTCCGTCGCCCACCTGCGTGTGGTATCCGACGAGAAAGACGCCGTCGCAGTCGGCGACGCCCTCCATCATCGGCAGCGATTTGCCGCTCCCACGCAATAGTTGCGCCCGAGGATCAAGCGCCTCCGGCAGAATGTTCAATTCCGACCAGTGCGCATCGTTCACGAACACTTCCGTCGCTCCCCCGTCAAACGCACCGGCCACCGCGGCATTGACATCCGCCGTCATCATCCGCCTGCCAAACGCCCATTCCCGCCCGTCGGGGTGCATTTCACTCCCGTGCACGACACCCGTGACACCTTCTCCGTCCGCGCTGATGTAGATGCGCATGCGCCCACTCCTTCGCTTGGGACAATTGACAACCCGAATGATCCGCTGCGCCCTAGGGGACAGGGGGGTCAGTGCAACCCCAGCAAAAAACGATGACCGGACAGTCGCTCCCTTTCAGGACAGAATGATCTCCTTGCCACTTGCGGAAGACTGGTAAATCGCATCGAGAATCCGGTTGTTCGTCAGCCCTGTCGCGGCCGAGGTGAGCGGCTGACTGCGTTCCCGCACGCATTGCAGAAAATGGTCCGTCAGGCGCACCCGGCTGCCCTCGTCCTGTTGCGGCGGCGCGATC
>JAJZZT010000044.1 GCA_021797415.1 Bacillota bacterium | reverse complement strand
CAGGACGCCAATCCGGTGATGATCTCCGTCCTGAAAAAAATGCATGCGGCCGGCAGCCAGGTGGTCCTGGTAGGCGATCCCCATCAGGCCATTTACGGATGGCGTGGCGCGGTCGACGCCATGCACGCCTTTCCGGAGTTCACCCAATTGTCCCTGACCGAATCCTGGCGCTTTGGACAAAACATCGCCGACAAGGCGCAGACCTTTCTGAATATCGCCGGGGAAACGCAAATCCTGAAAGGACGCAACCCGAATCCCGGAATATTTGCAGACCAAAGGCGCGGTTTCCCGGACAGCAAGGAAGCGTTCGTCCCCAACGCCATCCTTTGCCGGACCAACGCGGGGGTCATTATGGACACTCTGGAAGCCATCCAGTCCGGACAGCGGCCCTATATCGTGGGGAATGCCGGGTCCCAGAGCAGCGGCGCCGAAGAAGCCGCAAAACTGCTGTCCGCCATGGGTGGATTGTATGACGGGGCAAGCAACCGTCCGCGTCATCCGGAAATCGCCCTGTTCGAAAACTGGGAAGACCTCATGGAATTCTCTGAAGGCGCCGACGGCAAACAGCTTAAAGCCTTCGCAAAGTTCACGATGGAACAAAAGCAGCACGGTACGCTGGAAAAAACTATCGACGCCTTGAAAAATCATACCGCAAAAACCAAAGCGGATGCGGACATCACGATCTGCACCATGCACAAGTCCAAAGGGCTGGAGTGGGATTACGTGCGGGTGGGAAGCGATATCGACACCGTAGACGTGGTCAACGCGCACCGTTACAACGACAAGCAGGATCTGGCGTTCAGCCTGTCTCAGGAGAACTATAAACTGCTCTACGTCGCCTGGACACGCGGCAAACAGGGCTTTGACGCCATCGGTCGCCACAAGGTGTACGAGGACCAGATCAAAGCACTGCGGGAATGCCCGCTGACTGACGAGATCCGCGAGATCATCCGGGAAGAGCGGTCCGGCAAAGTGGCGGAACGCAGGGAACTCCAGCGGGAGTTTTCGGGCACGGACGATTGAGGCTTGCAGCCGGCATGACCTGCGGTCGGCATGACAGGAAACCTTGATGCCAGGAAATCATATACAAAACAGCGCACCGAGATCCCCCTGGGAGGACTTCCCGGCCGTGCTGCGCAATGCGGACATCGGCACGCTGAAGCGGGAACCTGAATATCCGGCGGCCAAAGCGGGAGACGCGCGCGCGGCACTGGAGTTGGCGGACAGAATGGGAGGCACGCTGGCCGATTTGCGAGGTTTTGTGCTGCACGCGGGTGGACAGGTCCTGGGGGCGGCGGTAGCTGTCGCCCACGAAGGCGCGCTCAATTTGCCAATACGCCCTAAAATGGTGGAAAATATCCATTATAAACATGGTATTCAGGAATCGGAGGAGTTCTCACATGAACAGTGGGGATATGGAATCGAATGTCTCACACAGGGAGAAGCCGGGCACCTGTACAAAGCCGTTTCGCTTGACGCCCTCAGAGATAGATTCACTGCGGCGAGAAATGAACACCGCCGGCGAGTCAACCACTCCCCCTAAACCCTCACGGGTTATAGGCGGAGCTTGCAAGGATGTACGCAGGCTCCTGGTTGACCAGGCTCAGTCTTGAGGTTTGAGACTACGTTATTGGGGTCATGACACCCTGGAATGCGCGCCAGTTCCAGGCTCTGTCGGCAAGGATTAAACAGCGATTCGGGAGTATGAGCCGTGTCCTTGCCGTAAAAAGCTCCGATAACCTTGCCGAGGCAAACGTAACCCGCGCAAGCGGAGACTGAAAAGGTAGCGATGATGCAACAAAGAGTATTGGTATTGGACAAGAACCGGCAACCGCTCATGCCCTGCCATCCGGCACGGGCGCGGGAGTTGTTGCGGGATCGGAAGGCTGCGGTATTTCGCCGCTACCCGTTCACGATCATTTTAAAGGATCGGGAAGGCGGCGCAGTGCAGGATATCCGGGAGAAGATAGATCCCGGCAGCAAGGTTACGGGGATCGCGCTGGTGGCGACGTTTTCCAGCCGTGGCCCCACAGTCATCTGGGCTGGAGAGTTGGCGCATCGCGGCCAGGCGATCCGCCGGGCGCTCGAACAGCGCCGCGAACATCGGCGGCACCGGCGCGGGAACTTGCGCTATCGCGCGCCGCGCTTCGACAACCGCGTCCGCAATCCTGGCTGGCTGGCGCCATCCCTGCAACATCGGGTCGATACGGTCATGACGTGGGTGCGACGACTGATGCGCTGGGCGCCAGTGACAGCGCTTTCACAGGAGTTGGTGCGATTCGATACGCAACAAATCCAGAACCCGGAAATCTCCGGCACCGAGTACCAGCAAGGGACGCTGGCCGGATACGAGGTCCGCGAGTATCTGCTGGAGAAATGGGGACGGAAATGCGCTTATTGCGGGGCGGAAAATACCCCGCTCGAAATCGACCACATTCATCCCCGCAGCAAAGGCGGCAGCGACCGCGCCAGCAATCTTGCCATTGCCTGCCACGACTGCAATCAGCGCAAGGGCAACAGGCCGCTGGAACAGTTTCTGGCGAAAGCGCCCGAACGGGTCCGCAAAATT
>JAJZZT010000225.1 GCA_021797415.1 Bacillota bacterium | reverse complement strand
GAAGCGGTGAATCGGGACGCGAAAGGCTGTCTGCGAGACCTCGGTGACCGGCGGCGTCACCATGAACACCACCGCATGACGCGCCAAAGCCTGTTCGATCTCCCGGCGGATCTCCGCCTCAAACAGGGGAAGCGGCGTACCGACGTGAATGTCGTTCAGCAATCCCCACGACAGCACCACGAGCGACGGATTGTACTCGCGCAGCCACCGCGGATAGCGGGATGTCACCATCTTCACATCCGCCCCGACGATCGCCTTGTCGATGAAATCGTACGGATGTCCCGTCGAGCGCGAGAGCCAGCGAAATGCGTCCACCAGATAGCCGCCGTCCCAGCCGTGCCGCCAGTTCTGCCAGCCTGTATCGCGCCATCCGAGTGCGATGGATCCTCCGACCGCCACCACGCGAATCGATCCCGGCGCTCTCCTGTCCTTGCCGTGAGCCGTTTGTCCGCGGCTGGCTGAGTGACCGGTCGACGGGCCGGCCGTCGCCGCGAATGCCGTCATGCTCTGCGTTGACGGGCCCGCAATCGGTGCGGCAAGCGCTCCGACCGCACACGAAAGGGCCAATGCACCCGCTATTGTCCAATGTCCGCGGTTCCTCATTCCTTATGACTGCCCTCCTCAACCTCTATCGCACCTATGGTACAACATCGGAGAGCCTCTCACCAGCGGACAATTCTTGACTCATTTATATCCCAGATTGGCCCTTTCCTTCGGCAGCCAATCCGGGGCCAAGCAGCACGCGGTCCCGCAGCGTGCCGAGCGGTCGCGTGGATCCCCGTTCCACCAGCGAGGTCGGCAGTACATAGTGCATCGGCCGCGCCGCCTGTTCACTCTCCGCCATGTTCCCGATGATCAGTTCGGCCGCCTTGCGTCCGATACCCTCCTTGTCCTGAATCACCGTCGTCAGCGGCGGGTAGACGTAGCCGGCCATCTCGATGTCGTCAAAACCGACGACGCCGATATCATCGGGAATCCGTATCCCTTCCTCAAGCAATACACGCATCAATCCGATGGCGATCACGTCGGCGGAACACACGATGACCTCCGGGCGCTCGTCCAATTCCATCATTCCGCGCCCAGCGGCATATCCCGCCGCAAACGTGAACTCACCGCCGAAGATCCACCTGTCCGACACGGCGATGCCCAATTCGCTCATCCCGCTGTAAAACCCCTGCAGTCGCTCCAGAGCCACCTGCAGTTGCAAAGGGCCGTGCACGAACCCGAAGCTCCGGTAGCCGGACTGGAACAGCGTCAGCACCATGTCGTGGACGGCCCGCCGGTTATCCGACATCACGGAGCCCATATTCTTTCCCGCGCTGACAAAATCAATCCCCACCAGCGGCAGGTCGGACTGAAGCAGTCCACCCGCATTGTCATCCACGCCGCCGATGATCAACACTCCGTCGACCGCCCTGTGCCGCACGCGGTCCAGTAAATTCCACTCACCAAACGGACGATGCTTGTCCGAGAAGATCAGCACGTCGTACCCGTGATCCCCGATCGCGTCCTGAAACGCCTTGAGGACAGACCCCAGATGCGGGTGACTGAAGCCTTCGTCCGTCCTGTAGAGAACCCCGACCGTGCGGCTCTTGTGCGTCACCAGGTTGCGCGCCGTAGCGCTCGGATAATACCGCAATTCACGCACGACCTCCAGAATGCGGGCTTTCGTGTCCGAATTGATGTCCGGGTAGTTGTTGAGCGCGCGCGAAACCGAAGCGACTGAAACTCCCGCGCGCCGCGCCACATCCCTGATGGTCACCACCAAAAATCACCTCTTTGCTTTCCCACTTCTCAGTTCTCAACGTGATGGCAGACAACCGCATGTCCGGGCGAGACCTCGATAGTGGGGGCCTGCTCTGCAAAACAGACGGCCGTCGCCGCCGGGCAGCGCGCCGCAAAGGGGCATCCGTGCCGTCCTTCAAGCAGATCGGGCGCTCCGCCGGAAGTCTCCGGAAGTGGTCCGCGCTGCCGGTTCCCCGGCGTGGCGGCAAGCAGCAACTGTGTGTACGGATGCGCCGGACGGCGCAGCAGTTCCCGCGAATCCGCCGTTTCCATGAGCTTCCCGCCGTAGAGCACCATGATCCTGTCCCCAAAGTAGCGCGCCGACGCGAGATCGTGCGTGATGTACAGATACGAGAGCCCGAGTTCCCGCTTCAGTTCGTTCATCAACCGCAGTACGCCCGCACGGATGGACACGTCGAGCATCGAAATCGGTTCATCCGCCACCACCAGAGCGGGCTTGGCGGCCAGCGCGCGCGCGATGGCCACGCGCTGGCGCTGGCCACCCGACAGTTCGTGCGGGTACTTCACGCGCGTCTCGGCCACCGGCGTCAGGCCGACGATCTCAAGCAGGCTGTCAATCTCTGCGTCCAGTCGCTCGCCGCGCACCAGCCGATACTTGCGCAGCGGAAACGCCAGGTGATGTTCAACCGTATGCACCGGATTGAGCGATCCGAATGGATCCTGGAAGATCATCTGCGCATGTCTGCGGTAATCCATCAATTTGCTTCCGCGGATATGCGTCACATCCTGTCCGCGAACCGTGATGTGTCCTCTGCTTGGCTCGAC
>JAJZZT010000284.1 GCA_021797415.1 Bacillota bacterium | reverse complement strand
CTTGCAGGCTCCTCGTCTCCTGGCGGTTTGTCTCGGGGAAGATGGGTATTGGACATTGAGGACGAAAAACGGGTTCTGAGCAGTCCGAGCTAATGCAGTGATTGTGATGCGCCCAGAGGGAATCGAACCCCCACCTCAGGCTCCGGAGGCCTACGTCCTATCCGTTGGACCATGGGCGCGCATGACTAAAACATTATACACGGGATACGGAGTCATGCGCAACTCTCGGGAACAATTCTTGGAAGTCGTTTGAGAGCCATTCGGCTTGTTCTGGAATGCGGAGACGCAACTCGCAAGACTGTCAAAACTGAGTGGCATCTTCGATTTACAAGAGTGGGCGCATGGCGTAGCATGAAGAAGATTGGGGGGTGTCTTCGTGCGGGCAAGGTCGGCCTTTGGCGGATTGGTTGTGGCGGTTGGCGTGGGAATTGGGGCTTATTATATGGGATGGCATCATCTTACGATAGCGCGGGGAGAACAAGTGGCGGGCGGAGCGTTGACGCAACTGCGTATGGATATTGGCGGACTGTTTCACCGGACATCCACATCGGGCTCCAGCTTGCCAAGCGGCGCGTCAGGAGGGAGTGCAACGGGCGATTCCGGCCTGCGCGGGAAAGTCGGCGGGACCGCCGGCAATGCGACACAGAGGTCCACAGGAACAGCGAAAGGGACGGCGGCAGGCGGCACGCCGGGAGCATCTTCGGGGACGAGCGCAGCGAACGCAGGAAGGACGGCGAACGATGGAAACACAAGTGCGGGAACCGGCGATGCGACAGGGCAGACGTCCGTGTCGTCCCTTTCGACCGCCGGCACCGGCGCATCGGCGCCCGTGACGACAAACAACGCGCCGCCGCCCACGCCGACTGTGCTGGACGGCGTGAAGATAACGTACAATCCGTTCAAGCCTTCCGACGGACCCTATCCGACGCTGACCGGAAGCGATCATGTGTGGATTGACGTCAGTATCGACCAGCAGTTGGTTTATATCATGAACGGCAACAAAGTGCTCTATATCATGGCGACATCGACGGGTTTGGACACCAAGCCGGACAACAGCACGCCGCTCGGCGTCTATCACATCCAGTTGCAACGGGGCACGTGGTTTTATTCTTCACAGTATCAGATGGGTGCGAAGTACTGGGTCTCCTGGCTTGGACACGGAATATTTCTCTTTCACAGTGTTCCGATGAATGAAAACGGGCAGGTGTTGCCCAATATCGCGGCCAAACTGGGCCGTCAACCGGCGTCGGAGGGCTGCTTCCATCTCACCATTCCGGACGCCAAATGGGTGTATGACAATATTCCGCACGGGACGACGGTGGTCGTGGAACAGGCGCCCGTGGCTCTGCAAAGTGGGACAATTTATCATCCCAGCCTGATGCAGCAGGCTGCCGAGCAAGCGTCGGCGTCCAGTTCTGGGGCGGGCGCGTCATCCGGGACGAGCGCATCGTAAGACGGTCGCAGCCCGGAGCGCTGTCCGCTGCGGCCAGGCGGAAGTGAGCAAGACCAGGCGCCGCCCGCTGCGGCGCAGGCGGAAGTGAGCAAGACCAGGCGCCGCCCGCTGCGGCGCAGACGGAAGTGAGCAGGACCAGGCGCCGCCCGCTGCGGCCAGGCGGAAGTGAGCAGGACCAGGCGCCGCCCGCTGCGGCCAGGCGGAAGTGAGCAAGACCAGGCGCCGTCCGCTGCGGCGCAGGCAAGCTGGATAATGCGCCGTTTCGCTCCGGTGACCAAGGGGTTTCTCCGGCGTCGGCCTGACGACGGCAGGACGGCGAGAGGCTGCTGCCGTCCGTCAATTCCCGCGGTGTCCTCTGATTCGTCCGCTGGATGGTCATCCGGTTTCATGGCCATCCGGTTTCGCGGTTTCATGGCCATCCGGTTTCGCGGTTTCGCCCGCGTGAGACTGCGCATGCGCAGCGGTGGCCGCGAACACGCGGTGGAACAGGTCTCGCCGCGCATCGCGCAGGACGTGCAATCCCGCGTTTGTGACACCGCCTGGGACGGATATGCGGTCGATGATCTCACTGAGCGTAAAATGCTCCCGAACGATCAACTGGCCGACGCCGTACACCATTTCTCCGACCAGAAAGCGGGCCGTCATCTCCGGAACTCCGCGCTCTCCGGCGGCGCGCACCATGCTCTCCAGCCAATCCGCCAGAAACGCGGGGCCGCAGCTCGTGAGATCAGAATAGATGCGGACCTCTTGCTCATGAATCATATGAGGTGTGCCGATGTGCGCGATCAGGTCGTAAAATTCATCCAGTCCGTCGAGTTTCAGGCGTTCTCCCGGCATGACGAGCACGATTCCGGCGCGGGCGTACTGCGTCATGCTGGGGATGATTTTGGCCATGCGACAGGGGGCCGTTTGCTCCATCCAGGCAAGTGAAGTGGTGCTGTTGGTGACGGCAAGCCACTGATTTGCGCGCAGGGAGGGCGCGATTTGTTCGATGATGGAGTGGGCGTCCGACGCCTTGGTACACAGAAATATCGCATCGCACGCGCCGACCAGTTCATCCTGGCTGTCCATGATCTGCAACCGGCCGGGGAACTTCCGGGCCAGTGCTGTCGCTTTTGC
>JAJZZT010000084.1 GCA_021797415.1 Bacillota bacterium | reverse complement strand
TCGCGCAGGTGCCCGCCATCGTTTCGTTGGACAATATCTCCGGTGTGCAGTTCCATCCGGAGAAAAGCTCCGCGGCGGGACTTCATCTGCTGGGCAATTTTGCGGCGCTGTGCGCACCGGGGGTGCGAACGTGACGACGAGGCTGTATCCGGCGATCGATCTCCTCGCGGGACAGGCCGTGCGGTTGCGCCAGGGCGATTACGATGCGAAGACCGTGTACGGCGACCCGGTCGCCCTGGCCCTCGGCTATCGTCAGGCCGGGGCGACCCATCTGCACATGGTGGATCTGGATGCCGCGCGCACGGGTGCGCGTTCGCCGCAAACGCGGGACATCGTGGCCTCCATCGTGGCTGCGACGGGGTTGATGGTGCAAATCGGCGGCGGCATCCGCAATCAGGAAGACGTGGAGTACTGGCTGGCGCTCGGTGTCTGGCGCTGTGTGCTCGGTACGGTGGCGGCGCACGATCCGCGTCTGGCAGGCGTCCTTCGCGCGGCGTTCGGAGAGCGGGTGGCGGTCGGGATCGACGCGCGCGGCGGCAGGGTGGCGACGCAGGGCTGGACGCGGACGGAAGGGCGCCTGGCGGTGGAACTCGCGCAAGAACTGTGCGCGCACGGGTATACGGAGTGTGTGTACACGGATATCGCGCGCGACGGGATGCTGTCCGGCGCCAATATCGAATCGGCGGTGGCGCTCAGCCGGGCGTCCGGGCTGTCAGTCATCGTGTCGGGCGGCGTGAAGGATCTTGAGGATGTGCGGCGCGTGCGCGAGCGGGCAGCGGACGGGCTGTCGGGGGTGATTCTCGGCAGGTCGCTGCTGGAAGGGACACTCGATCTGCGGGAGGCGGCGCGCTGTGCGCAGGAGGGCGCGGAATGATCACGAAGCGCATTATTCCCTGTTTCGATGTCCGGGAGGGGCGCGTTGTCAAGTTTGAATCCTTTTTTGGCAATGAGCGGGATGCGGGGGATCCCGTGGCCTTGGCGCAGCAATACGATGAGCAGGGTGCCGACGAGATCGTGCTGCTCGACATCTCCGCCACAGCGGAGGGGCGCGGCATCTTGCTTGACATCGTCAGCAGGACGGCAGAGCAGCTTTTCATCCCGTTCACGGTCGGCGGCGGTCTGTCGGCGGTCGAAGACGTGCGCGCGGTGCTAAGAGCGGGGGCGGACAAGGTCTCACTTAATTCCGCCGCCGTGCGCGACCCGGCGTTCATCACGGAGGTGGCGCGCCGCTTTGGTTCCCAGTGTGCGGTTGTGGCCATCGACGCCAAATTTGACCGCGTTCGCGACGACTGGGAGGTCCTGATCAGCGGCGGGCGGGTGAAAACCGGCCTGTCCGCCGTAAAATGGGCGGAGCAGGCGGAGGAGTTCGGAGCGGGGGAAATTCTGTTGACCAGCTTCGACCAGGACGGGCGTCGCGACGGCTATGACATTGAGTTGACAAAGCGCGTGTCCGAGCGTGTGCGCATCCCCGTCATCGCGTCCGGCGGCGCGGGGACGCGGGAGCACTTTTTCGAAGTGCTGACGGAGGGCAAGGCGGATGCGGCGCTGGCCGCCAGCGTGTTTCACTTCGCGGAGACATCGATTCGCGAAGTCAAGAACTATCTGCAACAAAAAGGAGTGGCCGTGCGGTGAGCGCGATGCGGTTGACGGTAAACGGACAGGCGCACGAGACGCTGCGGTTTGACGAGCGGGGGCTGATCCCGGCGGTGGTGCAGGATGCGCACACCAGGCGGGTGCTCACGGTCGCGTACATGGACAGGGAAGCGCTGCAAAAGACGCTGCAAAGCGGCGAGACCTGGTTTTACAGCCGCTCGCGTCGGCAACTGTGGCACAAGGGGGAGACGTCCGGCCACACACAGCGCGTGACGGACATCCACGCCGACTGTGACGGCGACGCGCTGGTTGTGCGGGTGGAACCCGCGGGGCCGGCTTGCCACACGGGCGCGGTGTCGTGTTTTTCCAGTCCGCTCGCGGTGGCGACGCCTGACGAAGACGGGGCTGTCGGCGGAGGGAGCGAGCGTGCTACGGCGGACGATGGATCGGACGACGCGGCGCTGGACGTTCTTTTGCAACTGGAGCGGCGTGTGGCGAAGCGGCAGCAGGAGCGTCCGGTCGGCGCGTATACGACGTACCTGTTTGACAAAGGATTGGACAAGATCCTCAAAAAAGTCGGCGAAGAGGCGACAGAGGTGATCATCGGCGCGAAAAACGGCGACGCGGCCGAGGTCCGGTACGAAGCGGCGGATCTGTTGTACCACCTGCTGGTTCTCCTGCGTGAACAGCAAGTGTCGTTGGCCGACGTGTTCGCGGAACTGGGCGGGCGCTACCACGGCCGCGAGCAGGTGGTCAAGGGCGGTAAGTGAAGTCCAGGGATCAGATCTCGGCAGGCTGGGCAATGCCGAGCAGTTCCAGGGACGCCCGCAAAGTGACGCGCGTCGCGTCCGTCAGCGCGAGCCGGAACGCGCGCAGCGGTTCTTCGGCGGACAGGATCGGGCAATCGTGATAGAAGCGGTTGAACGCCTGGCTGATGTCCAGCGCGTGCTTGGCGATCAGCGAGGGGTCCATTTCGTCGG
>JAJZZT010000574.1 GCA_021797415.1 Bacillota bacterium | reverse complement strand
TTCCGGGAACAAAACGGCATCGGACTCGGCTTCATGTCCTTTTTCACGAAGGCGACCGTCGGCGCGCTGAAGGCATTTCCAGCGCTCAACGCGGAGATCCAGGGCGACGAGATGATCCTGAAACGCCACTACGACATCGGCATCGCGGTCGCGACGGAAAAAGGACTCGTCGTGCCGGTCGTGCGCGGCGCGGATCGCTTGAGCTTCGCGCAGATCGAACGCGAGATCGCCCGGCTGGCCGAGTTGGCGCGCGGCGATAGTCTGTCGCTGTCCGACCTTAGCGGCGGAACTTTCACCATCACCAACGGAGGCGTCTTTGGATCGATGTTTTCGACGCCGATTCTCAATCCTCCCCAGGTGGGCATTCTCGGCATGCACAAGATTCAGGAACGACCGGTTGCCGTCCATGGAGAAATCGTCATCCGGCCCATGATGTATATCGCGCTGTCCTATGACCACCGCATTGTCGACGGCAGCGAAGCTGTGCAGTTTCTTGCGCGCATCAAGGCACTGGTGGAGGATCCGGAAACGCTCCTGCTCGAAGGCTGACACATGGTGTCGGCCCCGGGCGGGTGTGACACAACGCATATACAGGAAAGCCGCGCGGTCGTATAATGACTGCGTGGCAGCGTCCATCCCGGGCGCTGCGGAAAGGAGATGCTGTCATGGCATACGTCATCACTTCTCCGTGCATCGGAGAAAAAGCCGCGGACTGCGTTGAAGCCTGTCCTGTCGACGCGATTCACGACGCCGGGGAGACCTACCTGATCGATCCCGACGTGTGCATCGATTGCGGCGCGTGTGAACCTGTCTGTCCTGTCTCGGCCATCTTCCAGGACGAATACGTCCCTGAAGAAGAGCAGGAATGGATCGCTACCAACCGTGATTTTTATAAGAAGTGATCATCCGGACTCCAGAAAATGGGGGACAGGGTCTGACCGGTCACGGCCAGACCCTTCTTTATGCCCATGTCGCGTCACCTCTTTGTAACGCGGTACACATAGCCGCCGCAACCGCATTGATCAATGAAGTCGATCCCGACCCGTTCGCCGAACACTTCTTGCAAAGCGGGTACGAGATACGCGTCAGGCTGCCCGTGTTCGGGTGCAACCGCCAGATTCACATAATGGCCGGCCGACGTTTCCCGAACGGCTTTCACAGCTTCTGTCACAAGCAAGTCGCGGTCCGCGACGAACTCTTCCGTTTCCAGGTTCACAGACCAATCTCCCCTGGCCATGCCCGATCACCTCCAATCGCGCTCATTCACGCGCGAAGTTCCCACCACTGTAGCGCTTCTAACGCAATTTGGCTTATCACTGCTCCCCCAGCATACCGGATCGCCGGATCGTCGTCAGTGACCGCACGCACATTCTTGAACAACCTCTTGAAAATGTCTTCTGCCGGTCGCAAATTCCCCCATTGCCAAACGGTGCCGCACACGTTAATGTGGTGCAAAGTCCGCCGTTCTACAGGCGATCACACTCACCCATCGACGCGGCGAAGGAGGCGTGGGCCATGTGGCAAGTCGAAGACTGTTTCACCAAATTCGTCTATCCCTTTCTCTACCCGAACCGCGCAGAGGCATTCTCCTTTGCGGCGCGCGCCATCGGCGGCCGAACCGCGCCCGAAGCGATCGCGCCCGGCGCCCGGCCGCTGTGGATTGAACAGCGCTTTCACGGCGGCGAACTGGACAATATGCTGCCGTATGTCCAGCATTACATCCGCCTGCCGGAAAACCAGCGGCGCTTCATCCTGAACCCGGAGATCCTGTCACTGCTTCACGACATCCGGACCGCGCGCATGGCCGCGGATCAACCCGGCTTCCGCTTTTCATCGATCGACCTCTACCTGTTTTTCAACGGCGTGGCATTCCTCGTGCTGGAAATCCAGCCGTCCATAGCAGAGAACGAGAAGATATCCATATCGTGGATTGAGGATATTGATGCGGACCTGGCGAGCTTGAGCAGAGGACAGCCCATCTGGCTGAGTCGTCCCGCACACACCGCTTCAGAATCCGGCGCGGATTGCCTCGTGCGCTTTTTATCCGGTGAACGAACCACGCTTGGCGAATGGCTCCATGACCTGCTCGCACCGCTGTGCGACGGGAAAGCCGCGTTCACCTCCTGCAAATCGATGGCCGGCAGTTTTCTTCCGGTTTACGGCGCGGCGCTGGTGCGACAACAATTATCCGAAAATGGGGACAACGGACGCGACGCGGACGCCGCGTTCCGTCAATTTGTCACGGAACACCTGATGGCGCTGCGCAAGACCCTGCCGTCCACCAATCGGAGCCGGTTTGCGCACGAGCTGTTCGACGATCCCGACCATAATTATTTCCCCTATCACAATGTGATCCATTCCCAATCGCTCGAAGGCGGATTTGTCCTCGCGTACGACAACGGCGCAAGCCATTTCCGGGGAGTGCGCTCGGCGGCGATGCAATCCTTTCGCACCAACTACTTCTACATGATGCTGCTTGCGATGCATCAGCGCATCAGCATCCTGCAGTACGCAATGGCCGCCGCGAACGCCGCGCTCGTTCCCGAGCGGGCCGCCCTGCTGCGCGAATTGCGCC
>JAJZZT010000467.1 GCA_021797415.1 Bacillota bacterium | reverse complement strand
GCGCGCTCCCCGGCTTTGCCTGCCCTGCGATGTATTTCATGTCGCCGATCCGCTCTCCGTACGTGTTGATCATTGCCCGGACAATGGACAGGTCTGTCAGGTGGTTCTCCGACGCTTCCACATTGACGCTGGTCTGTCTACCGAATTGAAACTTCGAAGAATAATCCGCGGGAATCGCGACAACCACAGCGGCCCGACCATTCGCGGACAACTCCCGCGCGGCGTTCAGGCTCCCCGTCTGAATTACGTCAAGTTGCTTCTTTTGTCCTGCAAGAAAATCGGCCAGACGGATGCCCAGCGGTCCATGATCCGCGTTATAGACCGCAACCGTAAACTTCGGGATCGCATCCCCGCCAAAGACGCCGCCAAGCGCGAAGCTCAGGATGGAGGTGAGAACCAAAGGCATGCCGAACAGCAGAAAAAGCGCCCGTTTGTCACGCCAGATCCGCAGCAGGTTGAGCCTTGTCATCTGCCATGCGATACGGACCATCACGCGCTTTCCCCCTCCCCCTTGTCGCGCAGTTGCCGTCCGGTCACCCGCAAGAACACGGCTTCCAGATTGGGCTCCTCCACGTCAATGCGGACCGGTTGCAGGTTGTGCCTGCCGAGCACCATCACCGCCTTGCCGACGGCGGCCGCCGCGTCCTCGCATTGGAACACGAGGGACTGTTCTCTTGCCTCCACTTGCTTCAAGGTCAGATCCTGGCGCAGTTCCGTGACCGCGCTTTGCAGGTCGCCCCGGACATCAATGGTGATGGTGGCGAGCGTCCCGGCCAATTGTCGCACGTCATCCAGATTGCCGTACGCGATCATCTCGCCGTGGTCGAGAATGGCCAAACGCTTGCACAGGAACTGGACTTCCTCCATGTAGTGGCTGGTATAGATCACGGTCATCCCGCCCTGATTGAGTTGCTTGACCGTCTCAAGAATGTGGTTGCGCGATTGCGGATCGATGCCGACCGTCGGTTCGTCCATGATCAGCAACTGCGGCCGGTGGACAAGACCCGCCGCGATGTTGAGCCGACGCTTCATGCCCCCGGAGAACTTGCCCGCGATATTTCCGCGGTGCTCCTCTAGGCCCGCCACCTGCAAGCACCAGTCCACGTTTTCGCGCAGCGTAGAACCAGCGACGCCGTAAATCGCCCCCCAGAACCTCAGGTTTTCTTCCGCCGTCAAATGCTCATAAAGAGCGATGCTCTGCGGCACCAACCCAATGCGCCGCTTGACGTAACGCGGTTCCCGGCCAAGAGAATGGCCGTCCAACAAGACCTCGCCCTCGTCTGCAGCCAGGAATCCGGAGATCATGGAGTAGAAAAAATAGGCCCTCTCCGACGCCCTCGCAGATCCATCCATGACCAAAGTCATGCCATGGTTCCAAAAATTATTCCATAAAACCCAAAGTTAGGTTGGCGACTTCGATATCCGCCCGTATCCATGCCGAACGGCAAACAGAGCGGCCTGCGTCCGGTCGCGCAGCTCCAGCTTGTCCATGAGACTGCTCATATGATTCTTTACGGTGCCTTCCGTCACGTGCAGCGTCCCGGCAATCTCCCGGTTTGACATGCCCTGCGCCAGGCAGTGCAGGACATCCCTTTCCCGTTCGGTCAGTCCGACGTTCTGCGTGGTCCCGTCCGCGAGCGGCAAGCCCGGCGCAGGCTCGCCCGAAGCGACTTGCGCAGCGTCGGCAGACCGAACGGCGCCCTGCTCCTGAACCGCCGACAAAAACGTCCGGGCGATGCCCGGCGGCAGAACCGCCCCGCCGCTATAGGCGGTCCGCACGGCGGCGCTGATCTCCCCGGCGGGCATGTCTTTCAAGAGATAGCCGACAGCGCCCGCCGACAGTGCGCCCACGACATCGTCTTTCTCCTCATAGGTCGTCAGCATGAGCACGCGAATCTGCGGCCACCGCTCGTGAATCTGGCGCGTCGCCTCCATTCCATCGCACACCGGCATGCGGATGTCCATCAAAACGACATCGACCGGCCGCGCGAGAATTGCGCGGACAGCCTCCTCACCGTGGCACGCCATGCCGGTCACATGGGGATCCGGTTCCAGTTCCAGCAGCGTTTTTAACCCCTCCCGCATCAGACGCTGATCATCGACGATCAAGACCCGGATCATGCGGATTCCCCCTCCCAGACCGGCAGCCATAAACTGAGTTGAAATCCGCTGCCCGGTTCCGAATGCACCTTGACATCTCCTCCGTACCGGCGCAATTGCGTTCTCATCGAGGACAGTCCAAATCCGGGAACCGGGTTTGCCGAGCCCCGTCCGTTGTCCGTGATCTCCAGGCGCAGTTGCGCGCCGGAGCGCGCTATCCGTATGTCCACCATTGTCGCGCGTCCATGCCGCTGCGCATTGGTCAGTCCCTCCTGGATCGCCCGGTAAAGGACGGCCATCATCTGCGCAGGCAGGAAGTCCACCGTCAAATCGACGGCAAATTCAATCTCCATCCCGGTGAGCGCCGCGTATTGCAACGCCAATCTCCGCAACGCTGCAATCCCTTCCATATCCGGCGTACTGCGAATGGCCCGTACCGAACGCCGCACCTCTTCCAAAGACTCTCTCGCCAGTTC
>JAJZZT010000154.1 GCA_021797415.1 Bacillota bacterium | reverse complement strand
AGTGTGTCGTCCGGCGCCATATCACGCGTCACCCGAACCGGCCTGCAATTCGAGGTCGTATCCCTCGCGCCTGATCCGCAGGTCGATGTACAGGTTGGTCAGAAGCAGGCGCAGCAGCGGGGCGAGCACGATGCTGATCAGACCGATGGCAAGCACCTGCACTGGACCGGTCGGCACAAAGTGCGTGATCAGCGCGTACAGTCCGACATTTGCGAATCCGAGCACCAACTGGGCCAGCAAAACGATGCCGAACAGGCGCCAGAAGGAACCTTTGCTCAGAAACCACGACCGTTTGATCGCCTTCCAGTTGCGCTCTCCCTCCAGCACGACGGAAAGGAAGACGAAGATGAGCCGGATGGACAGCCAGACGATGAAGACGAGCAGCGTGAGGTAAGCGAGCACCATGATCAGGATGATCACCGCGGACAGTCCGGCCACCGCGTGAAGTGCGACACTGAGCGCGGTGAGTCCCGCAAAGGCGAGAACGACCGCGACGAGAGCCGCTGTTCCCAGACCGACGAGCAGCCACAGCGTCGAAAGGTAGGCGCCCCAGCGGCGGCTGGATTTGCCGATGTATTGCCACACACTGCCCTGCATGCGCTGTTCGACAAGCGTATCGCGCGCGATCAGATAATAGACGCCGTTTGAAAGGGGAACGACCACATTCATGGAAATGAGCATCAGGACAATTTCCACGACGGCGTACGACGTGATCGCCGCCATGCTGCGCGGATGATGGCTGAGGGCGGCGAACACATTCGGGAAAGAACCCGGTTGGGTTGGCGTCAGCAGATTTTGCAGCACGGTCGTGGGCAGCAGGCTGCTGAGCCATGCGCCAAGTACGGTCATGGGGGCGAGAAAGACTAGGCTGACTAGAAAAAGCGGGACAAAGTAGTCCCGGTATTGCCGGAATACATCGTCAAGAACAGCGTCGAAAGCGCGCACGCGAACATGGTGTGGCACTGAAAAACCTCCTTGGGGACATGGGATAATCCAAGTTCAGGCAGACGGGTGACAGTAGATATAGCGTTTGATTGATGCCTCAAACGCTATATCTGGAATCGGATCGCCTGCACAGTGGACTTTATCCCATGTCTCCTTGATCCTCCGCGGCGATTCACGACCGACGCGAAACCGGCGCAATAATTCGCGTCGGCAAGCGGCGCATGGGGTAAGCTGCCAACATTATACCAGAATCAGCGGTGCGAAATGTCGCATAACGCGGGTTTTCGTTTCCACTTTGCCAGCGTTATACTGTGGGTGTGAATCGATTCATTCGGTGGACACAGGAGAGGTTGATGAGCTTGGATAAACATAAGGTGATGATACTCGGCACGGGCCCTGCGGGATTGACCGCCGCCATATACGCTGCGCGGGCGAATCTTGAACCGCTTGTGGTGGAGGGCGGCGAACCAGGGGGTCAACTGACTACGACGACCGAGGTCGAGAACTTTCCCGGGTTTCCGGAGGGCGTCATGGGACCCGAATTGATGGAAAACATGCGGCGGCAGGCGGAACGTTTCGGCGCCAGATTTGTGACGGGTTTTGTCACATCGGCGGAACTCGGCGAGCGTCCGTTTCGCGTCACGGTCGACGAGGACGAGCGGTTCGAGGCGGAGACGCTCATCATCTCCACCGGCGCGTCGGCCAAGTGGCTGGGGATTCCCGGCGAGACGGAGTTGATGGGACGCGGCGTGTCCAGTTGCGCGACATGCGATGGCTTTTTCTTTCGCGGGAAACCGCTCGTCGTCGTTGGCGGAGGAGATTCGGCGATGGAAGAAGCGATATTTTTGACAAAATTCGCGACAGAAGTGACGATCGTTCACCGCAGGGACGTACTGCGCGCGTCGAAAGTCATGCAGGAGCGCGCCAGGGCCAATCCGAAGATCAAGTGGGCGTTGGATGCGCAACCGCTGGCGGTCGAGTCGGACGGCAAGACGGTGAAGGGACTCAGGGTGCGCGACAACGCATCGGGAGAAGAGCGATTGCTCCCGGCGGACGGCGTCTTTGTCGCGATCGGCCACAGTCCCAACACGGATTTTCTGGGCGGCCAACTGCAGTTGGACCCGGTGGGGTACATCGTGACAAACGGCGTGTCCTCGGCGACAAGTGTGGATGGCGTATTTGCCTGCGGCGACGTGATGGATCCGCACTATCGCCAGGCGGTCACCGCGGCGGGATCCGGCTGCAAGGCTGCGCTTGACGCGGAGAAGTTTCTTGAGGCGGCGACCGCTCACGATCCATCAGTCACGGCGGTTTGACGGATCGCCGCAGGGCCGTGCGATGACCGGCTTGGTTACGCGGCGGGCGGCTGCCGGTCATCCCCGCTCGGCACGCAGCGCCTGAAAGGGGAAGTGCAAGATTCTGTCCCGACGCGGGTACTCGGCGCAGACGCGCCGGCCGCGTTCCAGCAGTTGCGTCAGAATATCCTCCCGCGCCTGCCACGGCACGGTGGCGAGTTCCTCTTGAAACCAGCCGACACCCCGTATGAAGCCGTCGATGACATCTTCTGGTTCAAAAAACAGTGTGGGCAGCGTAATCCCTCTTTCTTTGACCGTTGGATCGGGGAACACCTCGTCC
>JAJZZT010000351.1 GCA_021797415.1 Bacillota bacterium | reverse complement strand
CGGCCAACCTGTCTATCAGCTTGTTTCTCCGGTATCATCCGATTCAAAGCCTGTACCTGTTTTACATTCCGTTTGTGACGGCCGGATTCATGGTGAGCTGGCTGATCCGCGAACCGGCGCGCGAAACGGATCGCCGGCCGGAGCAGTCCGCATCCGCGCACAACCCGCCGCCAACCGGCGCAACAGGGGCTCCGCAAGTCCGGCGCGCGGCGCCCGCAGCCTGGTTGCGGTCGATTCCGCCGGGCCTCGCGCTTTTTTTCTGCGGCATCTTCATCCTGTCGCTCACCGTGCCGATCTTTTATTCATTTTTCCCCCTCTACATTCACGACCTGCACCTCCCGACGGCGCTGATCCCGATTGCCTACACGCTGTCGTCTGGAAGCGAATTGATCACCATGCCGTTTGCGAGCAGAGTGTACAACCGCATCGGCGCGCGGGGCATGCTCGTCTCATCGGGCCTCGCCTATGCGCTGCGCTGGGCTGTGGTCGGATTTGCGCCGTCTCCCGCGCTGGTGATCGGCATCCAGGTCCTGCACGGCATCGCGTTCGGTTTCCTCTACACAGGCACCGTCATGTACCTGCGCCAGGCGGTGTCACCCGAATGGCGGGCCACCGCCCAGGGCTTGTTTGCCGGGACGAGCGCCCTTGGAAACGTGGTCGGCAACACGGCGGGCGGAGCACTGTACGGCGTGCTGACACCGCATGTATTTTTCTTCATGGAATCCGGCATCGCCCTGTTTGCCGCGCTCTATTTCTCCGTCGCGCGCTTTGCGCCGCGCCACTCCCGGCAGTCGGCCGCCTGAAGGCGCCGGACCGGCGCGCCTTCAGGAAATGAAGTGCACGGGGGTCTTGCCGAACTGGCGCATGATGTCCTCCGCAAACAGCCATCCGGCCAGCGCGTGTCCCGCCGTATTGGGATGCCAGCCATCCGCCATGTAGGGCACGTAGGTCTGGTGATGCGCCCTGATGTAGCCCTTCATCTGATCGAACACGTCGAACACGTAGACATTCGGACTGTGAAAACTGCGCGCCACCGCGACCTCATTGTCCAGGTACATCGGTTCGATCGTCTTGTACTGCGTGTAGGACGCGCGCGTCACCGGCGGCGTCACGATGAACACGACCATGTGCCGCGCGAGAGCCATCTGGATCTGCTCGTGAATGGTTGCGCGAAATGAGCTGATGGGCGTTTTGTGGTGCGCATCGTCCAATATGCCCCACGAGATGACCACGATCTGCGGCTTGACCGTATTCAGCCAGTCCGTGTACTCGCCGTGCATGATCTTGTTCGCCCAGTCGCCGGCCTGCGCACGGCTGGCCACCACGTAGTGGTTGCCCGACTGGGCGCGTGCGGAGCGAAAGCCGCGCCTCAGATAGCCGCCCCCCACCTTGTCGTCCCAGCCCATCGCAACCGAAGAACCGAGCGTCATGGCTGTGATCGTCGACTGATCCGGCGCGCTCGTCCGCGCAGAGCTTGACCTTCCGGTTTTTCCCGGCGCTGTTTTCCGCACGGTCGTCGCAGACGCGCCGCTCTGCGGCGTCTTCCCGGCGGCCGAAGCCGCCGAAGCCGCGTGCTGCTGGACCGCGATTCCCTCGGAAACAGCAAAGACGCCCACAAGGGCTCCTAAAGCAACGCTGTATTTCCATTTTCTACTCAATCCGCTTCACACTCCCGATCCATCCTCGTCTTGGCGGCGGAGTTCTCCGTCGCGCGCTCGCTGTTCCGCGCCCGCCGCATAATGTGACACGGCCGATCGAGAATGCCCCTCGACCGGCCGCTTTCCCATCTTTACACAAAGCGCGGCGACGATACGTTCAATTCGCCCCCGACACCGCCAATACCTGCTCGCGAAGACGCGTGCGCTGAATTTTCCCGGTCGGCCCCAGCGGTATGTCGTCAACCACGTGGTACTCGACAGGACATTTGTACGCGGAGATCGAATTGGCGCAAAGCTGGCGCAGGCGTTCCTTAAAGCTCAACTCCTGCTTGCGCAGGGATGGACTCTCCGGAATGACGTACGCCACCACCCGCTCGCCGTACAGTTCGTCGGGCAGTCCGATCACGGCGACCGTCCTGACGCCCGGGTCCCGCGCAATCACTTCCTCCACCTCGCGGGGACTGATCTTTTGCCCCGCCCGGTTGATCATTTCCTTGCTCCGCCCGGTGATGTAGACAAACCCGTCAGGGTCCACACAGCCGATGTCGCCCGTCATGAACCAGCCGTCCACAAAACCCTTGCCCGTCGCATCGCCCGACGCGTACCCGGTGATCACGCTGTCGCCGCGGATGGCAATCTCGCCAATCTCATTGGCCGCGAGCGAGCGGCCTTCATCATCCACCACTTTCAGGTCGATGCCGTACGGACGCCCCACCGATCCGTGCCGCCGGGTGATCGGCGGCAGCGGATTGACGCAGATCTGGCTCGCCGCTTCTGTCATGCCGTAAGACTCGACGATCGGCACGCTGAACATGGCCTCAAACCGGCGCGCGTGCAGCGACGGCAAGGGGGCGGACGCCGAGCGCACGAAGCGCAGATGCTTCGGTGCGGGCGCAAAGGACGTCGCCTTGATCAGGATGCCG
>JAJZZT010000443.1 GCA_021797415.1 Bacillota bacterium | reverse complement strand
AGGAACAGGACCTGCAGGAACTGCGGATAGAAGCGCCGGACGAGGGAATGGGCGGCATTGACCCGCGCTATGTGATCAATCGCATCTCCAGTGCGCTGATCCGCCACGACACGTCGTGCATCAATGCGTTGGACGTATTGCGCGCCATCAAGGATGGGCTCGATCAGCACGCGTCCATCACGCGCGAGGACCGGGAGCGACTGCTCAATTTTGTGGCCGTGGCGCGCCGCGAATACGATGATCTGGCGAAAAAAGAGGTACAAAAGGCATTCGTCTACTCATACGAAGAATCGGCGCGGACGCTGCTGGAAAATTATCTTGACAATGTCGAGGCGTATTGCAACTGGCAGAAGATTCGAGATCCGATCACCGGGGAGGAGATGGATCCGGACGAAAAACTGATGCGGTCGATCGAGGAGCAGATCGGCATATCGGAAAATGCGAAAAAGGCGTTTCGCGAGGAGATTCTCATCCGCATCTCGACGTACGCCAGAAGAGGCAGAAAGTTCGAATACCACTCGCACGAGCGCCTGCGGGAAGCGATCGAGAAAAAACTGTTCGCGGACCTCAAGGATGTCGTGAAAATCACGACGTCGACCAAGACGCCGGATGGAGTCCAGTTGAAGAAAATCAACGAGGTGATCAAGCGGTTGATAGACGAGTACGGCTATTGCGCAAGCTGCGCGAACGAACTGCTCAAATACACGGGCAGCCTGCTCAATCGCTGAGGGCGCGGGATCGCGGCGTTTCCCCGGCTGTCCGGCCGGACGAGGAGGGGAGAATCATGCACGATGGCGCGTACACTCTCCATCGCGACAACTGGAGCCTGCACCGCAAAGGGCACCAGGATCAGGCCCGCCACCAGGAGAAGGTGCGCGAGGCAATCCGCAAGAACCTGCCGGATCTGATCAGCGAGGAGAGCGTCATTCTCACGGACGGGAAACGGGTCATCAAATTGCCGATTCGCTCGATGGAAGAGTATCGCTTTCGCTACAACTACAACAAGAGTCAGCAGGCCGGTCAGGGGAGCGGCGGATCCGCCGTCGGCGACGTGATCGCGCGCGACCCGGCAAATGCGGAGTCCGGCAAGGGGGACGACGCGGGGGATCAGCCCGGCGTGGATTACTATGAGGCGGAGGTGTCGGTGGACGAGATTCAGGACATTCTCTTTCAGGATCTCGAATTGCCGTATATGGAACAGAAGGCGCCGGAGAACGTGACGGCGCCGGATGTGGAATTCGTGGATATAAGAAAAAAGGGTCTGCAGAGCAATATTGACAAGAAACGCACCATTCTTGAAACGATGAAGCGCAATGCGCTCGCGGGGAAACCGGGTCTGCACCACATTTCGCCGGACGATCTGCGCTTCAAGACGTGGAATGAGATCGAGCGGCCGCATTCCCAGGCGGTTGTGATCGCGATGATGGATACGTCCGGATCGCCGGGCGCGACGGTGTGGTGCACAGGGCCGATGGGGGACGGCGAGGGACGGCGGGAAACCAGGGGACATGTGATAAACCAAATTTCAGCAGGCGGAAACAGGCGGGCGGAAACAGGCGAGCAGTGACAGGCGGGTGACTTGATTCGCGCGGGTTCAACGCTTACAGTGAGAAAAGGTTTCGGCAGACCTGCGCGCATTCGGGGCGCAGTCTTCCGGAAATGCGTAAGGGACATGTGATAAAGTCTACTGAACAGGCGATCGGATTTCAGATATCGCGTTTGAGGCTTCCGTCAAACGCGATATCTACTGGATTTCGCCTGTCGAAATTTGGTTTATCACATGTCCCCTGAAGGAGGTCGCACAGTTGTCCAGTCAATACCGGGAAACCGGACGTGAATTAGTCAACCGCCGGCCGGTCGGGAGCGAGCGGGATGAACTTTTGGCGCAGGGGGCGACCCTGCCGTCCGTCACACTCTCTGAGAGGTCGCTGTCCGATCTGGAATTGATTGGCGTGGGAGCGTTTTCACCCCTGACGGGATTTGCGACGCAGCGGGAGTGGGAGGGAATCGTCGACAGGATGCGCCTTCCGGACGGGAGTGCATGGTCGATTCCCGTGACACTGCCTGTGACGGAGGATGAGGCGGCGCCGCGCAAAGCCGGGGAGCGGATCGCACTGTGTGGGGAAGATGGCGTCATCTATGGTGTGATGGATGTGGCGGACGTGTACAGGCCCGACATAAAGCGCGAGGCGCTGGCGGTCTACCGCACGGGGGACGTGGCGCATCCGGGCGTGCAGTTGTTGTATGACAGCGCCCCGTATCGCATTGGAGGGGAGGTCCAACTGCTCAACCGCCGGCCGCCGGTGGAATTCGCCGAATTGTACAAGGATCCGCAGGAGACGCGCGCGCTGTTCAAGCAGCGCGGCTGGCGGACGGTCGTGGGGTTCCAGACCCGGAATCCGGTGCACCGCGCGCACGAGTACATCCAGAAATGCGCGCTGGAAATCGTGGACGGCCTGTTGCTGCATCCGCTGGTTGGGGCCACGAAAGCGGACGACATCCCCGCCGACGTGCGGATCCGCAGTTATCAGGTGTTGCTCGAACACTACTATCCGCACGATCGCGTCTATTTTTCGCTCTATCCGGC
>JAJZZT010000267.1 GCA_021797415.1 Bacillota bacterium | reverse complement strand
AACAGATCCGCCATGAAATACAGATCGGTGGACTTCTCCGCCGGGCCCGAAATGATGAGCGGCGTGCGCGCCTCATCGATGAGAATGCTGTCCACCTCGTCGACGATGGCGTAGGCGAGCGGTCGCTGAACCATCTCCGACAGGCTCAGGACCATGTTGTCCCGCAGATAGTCGAAGCCGAACTCATTGTTGGTCCCGTATGTGACGTCTGCCTGATACGCTTCCTGCTTTTCGGCGTGCGACATGCCGTGGATATTCAGACCCACGGTCAGCCCCAGCATCCGATGAACCTGCCCCATCCACTCACTGTCGCGCCTGGCCAGATAGTCGTTGACCGTCACGATGTGCACGCCGTCTCCGGTCAGTGCGTTCAGATAGGCGGGAAGCGTAGCGACCAGCGTCTTGCCTTCGCCTGTCCGCATTTCCGCAACGCGCCCCTGATGAAGGACGATCCCCCCCACCATCTGCACATCAAAATGGCGCATGCCGAGCACACGTTTGGCGGCTTCCCGGACAACCGCAAACGCTTCTGGCAGGATGGCATCGAGTTTTTCACCGTTTGCGTGGCGCTCTTTGAACAGTGCCGTCTGTCCGCGCAAGTCCTCGTCGGACAGCGCTTCGAAACGCGGTTCCAGTTCGCGGATCCGGTCAACCGTCCGGAACATTTTTTTCAATTCCCGTTCATTGCCCAGAAGCTTGTCTAACAACCCCATGGATAGGGTGTCACTCCCCTCGCTTCAGGAAGTGCCCGGACCACCCCCGGCGCGCGAACGCGCACAAGGAACACATGGTCCGACGGCAAACCCGGCTACAGACCTTTATTGTACTGTTTTTACCGTCGGCGCACAACCCATCGCAATAACTCAGCTAAAATCATACCCAAGAGGAGTTGGATCACTCATATAGAAATCTTACCGAAGGGATTGTTGTGCGCATGTCTTTGCCAGCCCGTCGTGAATACATTGCTACGATGCGTCAGAGGTATTGGGCCGCCTCTGGCAAATTAGAAAAGTCACGCCTTCTCGATGAACTCGTGATGACCCTCGGATATCAGCGCAAGTACGCCATTGCGATCTTGCGTGCCCATGATGCGCCGAAGAAGCCCAAACAGCGATCTCGCGTCATCCAATATCGCGAGGCGCTCCCCGCGATTCAGAAGATCTGGGAAACCCTCGATTATCCTTGCGCCGAGCGCCTGCACCCCATGCTGTTGAAGACAGCCGAGAAGCTGGCGGACCATCATGAACTGACGTTGACCGAAACGATCTGCGAACAGCTTTCCTCCGTCAGTCGCGCGACTCTCGCAAGACGCATCCACACATGGCGAACCCAGAGCACACGGCCCCACGCCGCCATGCACCATCGTCCGGCCAATCGCCTTCGTCACGATATCCCCGTACGCCTGTACGACTGGGATGAACAACGCCTGGGAGCTCTGGAAATTGATTTGGTTGTCCACAGTGGGGCTTCCTCACTGGGGCACTTCGCGTACACATTGTCCACGGTGGATATGGTGACCGGGTACAGCCGTCGATGTGCGGTGCTGGGACGCGGGCAAGCCGCCATCTGCGCCGCCCTGACGCGCATCCTCGATGAGTGGCCCCATGCGATCTGGGGATTGCACTGTGACAATGGAACCGAATTTATCAACAGTCACCTGCTGCGGATCGCCAGGCAACGACAACTGGAATTCACACGCAGTCGACCGTATAAGAAAAACGACAATGCGCACGTGGAGCAGAAGAATCGATTTTACGTACGGGACATTGTGGGCTATGAACGGTACGATACGCCCGATCAGGTGAAATGGCTCAACGACGTCTATGCCTGGCTGGACGCCTATGCCAACTTCGTGTTTGCCCATGCGAAAGGTCGTGGGCAAAGAGCGCGTTCAAGGGCGGATACGCAAGAAATTCGATGAAGCAAGACCGCCCATCGAACGCATTCTCGAGCGAGGCGAGTTGGAACAGGAACAGCGACTGCAGTGGGAAGCTTTCCTAAGACACATCAATCCAGCCCATCTAAAGCGGCAACTCGAACGATTGCTGCCAGGCGGCCCAGGGACAGTGATGGCCGAGACGGCTCCCCAATTGGGGCTACGCAGCAACGCCATTCAGACGGAATCCGTCGTGTAGATCGGTCTTGCCCGATGGGGAGTCTGCCAGGTCCATAGCCGTTAGGGCAAAGCCCGATTATGCGCCATTAGGGCCGGCGCGTAAGTAGGTGCAAAGTACGATTTTCAAATGAGTGATCCAGTCACGCTACGGTAAGATTTTTAAATGAGTTGACACGCCCATCCAACTCCGGTCAGACCACTCGTATTTTTCTGAAATTTACTTCTATATTCCTTTTAAAACTGCCCCGAAGAAGAGGGATGGACATCGCACCCATGCTCGCCGCGACATCGGTCCGTATCTTATCACCATAGAAATTCCCGACGACATTGCCCCTGGTACCGATCAGGGCCATGCCAAGAACGAAGATATCCACATCTGGATGAGCGACGGTCGCCCGTTCGAGAATCTCAAAGATCCTGTTGTGAACAAGATTATCCCCATCAAGCAACAGCACATAGGACCCGCGGGATATGAC
>JAJZZT010000374.1 GCA_021797415.1 Bacillota bacterium | reverse complement strand
CCGTTTCATTCCGCCTCTTTCCCTGGGAGGCATCTATCTCGATATCGCGTCATTGGTTGCCCTAATCGCCTATATGTTTGTGGATCGGGCCGTTCTCTGGCTGGTGCAGTCGGCGTTGCAGATGTTCGGGGTGCTCTAGGTTGCGCCCGGATGCCGCAGTCCACGTCCGGTCTGAAGAGCGTCCACTGTTTTCACGGTTGCGTGAATTGGCGGCGCGCGCGGAAGAAAGCGCCCAGTCGACGCTGACGCATTTTTTGACGCCGAGAGAGGCGCACATCGCCGGGATGGCCGCCGGTGCGGAGGGAGCGGTCTGCACGTGCTTCGGCGGTTACGACGGCGCGGAACGCGTGCGCGCATCATTTCATACCGGCCGTTTTTTGCGCTTGGACCAGGGTTGGGGGATTGTCTGCCTGCGCGCGCAAGTTGGGCGCGGGGAACCGGCGCCGGCGCACGGAGATGTGCTCGGATCGCTGATGAACCTGGGATATCAGCGGGAGCGGATGGGAGATGTGCTCGTTTCCGCCGGCGAGATCTACGTCTTCCTTGAGGAACCGGCCGCAGAGATCGTCCTGCGCGATTGGTCGCGCGCGGGAAAAGCGTCGCTCAGGACAGCGCGCTGCGCTGTTCCGCCGCTCGACCAACTGCCGCGCCCCCGGACGGTCGAACGCGTGGTGACCGTGCGCAGCCTGCGCCTGGATGCGTTTGTCGGACACGCCTTCGACATGTCGCGGACCAAAGCGCTCGACCCCATCCGCGCCGGTCGCGTGTCGCTGAATTTCGCCGTTTGCGAAGATCCGGCGGAGGAAGTGGCGGCGGGGGACGTGATTTCCGTCCGCGGGTTCGGCAGGGCCACGGTGGTTGCAACGGAGGGGGAGTCCCGCTCCGGACGGATTTTTGTGAGAATCGCGCGTTTCTTGTAATTGAGCCCGGTGCCGCAAAGACTGGCAGGAGGTCGTGTGAACAATGCCATTGACGCCGCTTGACATCCACAATAAAGAATTCAAGCGTTCCATGCGCGGATACAACGAGGACGAGGTGAACGATTTTCTTGACAGGATCATCAAGGACTACGAGGCGTTGATCCGGCAGAACAAGGAACTGGAAGAGCGCAACTCGCACCTGGAGGAACAGATCAAAAACTTTCGCGCGATGGAGGACTCTCTTAGCAAGTCGATCATGCTCGCGCAGGAAACGGCGGAGGAAGTGAAGGCGAACGCCCGCAAGGAGGCGCAACTGGTGATCCGCGAAGCGGAAAAAAACGCCGACCGGATTGTCCAGGACGCATTGAACAAAGCGCGCAGCTCGGCGCTGGAACTGGATGAGGTGAGGCGGCAGGCGGCCGTGTTCCGGGCGCGTTTTCGCTCGCTCGTGCAGGCGCAGTTCGAGATGCTGGAGACGGCGGACTGGCAGGAAGTTGCGTCCGACGAAAACGAGTGATATAATATTTGGAACATCGCGCCAGGAGAGCCCGGATCGTTGGAGGTACTGCGTCACCGCGCGTCTGCGTCCCTTGGGATGTGGACGTTTTTGTTTTCTCGTGGAGGGATAGGGAATGTCGTACGATCATACGCTGAATTTACCGCAGACGGATTTTCCAATGCGGGCGAATCTTCCCCAGCGCGAACCGCAAATCCTTGAAAAATGGGCGAAAATGGATCTGTACCGGCTTGTCCAGGAAGGCGCGCAGGGCCGTCCCAGGTTCATTTTGCACGACGGGCCGCCTTACGCCAACGGCGATACGCACCTTGGACACGCTTTGAACAAGATTTTGAAGGATTTCATCGTCAAGTTCAAGACGATGGACGGGTTTGACGCGCCCTATGTCCCTGGTTGGGATACGCACGGACTGCCGATTGAAAACGCGATTATCAAGTCGCAGAAGATCGACCGCACGGGCATGGGTGCGGTGGCGTTTCGCGAGGCGTGCGCCGAGTACGCGAAGAAGTTCATCGAAATCCAGATGGAGCAGTTTTTGCGCTTCGGGATCCGCGGCGACTTTTCCCGCCCGTACGTGACGATGGACCCGGCTTACGAAGCCGAGCAGATTCGCGTCTTTGGCGCGATGGCGGAGCGCGGCTATATCTACAAAGGCCTGAGGCCGGTGTACTGGTGCCCGTCTTGCGAGACGGCGCTGGCGGAAGCGGAGATCGAGTACGAGGAGAAACAGTCGCCGTCCATCTACGTTGCTTTTCCGGTGCAAGACGGCAAGGGGGTCCTGCCGGATGGAGCCGGCGTGGTGATCTGGACAACGACGCCGTGGACGCTCCCCGCCAACGCGGCAATCGCGGTCGGCGCGGAGTTTTCCTACGCCGTGGTCCATGCAAACGGCCGTCTGCTGGTGATCGCGCAGGATCTTGTGGCGCGCGCGCTCGGAGAGATGGGGGTGGATGCCGCTCAGGCGACGGTGATGGACCGGATTTCTGGCAGGGCGCTGGAAGGCGTGGTCTGCCGGCATCCCTTTTACGACCGCCCCAGTCCCGTCATTCTCGCGGAACACGTCACACTCGACGCGGGGACGGGCGCGGTGCACACGGCTCCCGGCCACGGCATGGACGATTACATGGTCGGATTGAAGTACGGACTGCCCGTTCTCGCGCCAGTCGAT
>JAJZZT010000517.1 GCA_021797415.1 Bacillota bacterium | reverse complement strand
GAGCGCGGGCAGAGCGGGTGCAAGTTGTCATCGGACCCGCAATTCGGGGTTGTTGCTACGAGGTGGACGCTCCCGTGGTGCAGGCCGTGCAGAGGGCGGTCGAGCGCTTCTCGCCGACTTGCGCCGCGCCTTTTGCGCCGCGGCTCTCCGGGGAGTCCGGCAGATCCATGCTGGACATCCCGGCGCTTTGCCGCGACCAGTTGGCGTCCGCCGGCGTGGAGGCGCGCAAGATCGTTGACGTGGGCATCTGCACAAAATGCATGCCGGGTTATTTCTCCCACAGGCGCGACAAAGGGTCGACGGGCCGACACGGAGGATTCATCGGCTTGGCGTGAGGGGGGAGACTGTGACGTTGACGGTTGACGAAACGGCATACCGCAGCCTCATTCGCGAACGCCTGGCGGATATCCGCGAGCGGATCGGCGCGGCCTGCGCGCGTTCTGGCCGTTCTGCAGATGAAGTGACGTTGGTGGCTGTGACAAAGTACATCGACGCGTCGCGCACGGCGCTTCTTGCGCAGGAAGGGGTGCGGCATTGCGGCGAAAACCGCTGGCAGAGCGCGCAGGAAAAAGTGGCGTCGGGCATTCCTGTACAGTGGCATTTTATCGGCCCCTTGCAGCGCAATAAAGCGGGCAAGGTGGCGCATTCCTTCGATTGGGTCCACAGTGTCGACCGCGCCGCGCTGGCCGTCGATCTCTCGCGCTTTGCGGCCGAAGGCGGCAGGACGCTGAGTGTGCTCGTGCAGGTGAATCTGTCGGGGGAACCCCAGAAGGCCGGCGTCGCGCCGCACGACGCGGAGTCGTTGCTGGCGCAGTGCCAGGAACTCCCCGGACTGTCCTTGCAGGGATTGATGACGGTCGGACGGCAGGGACAGGGCGCGGCGGCGACACTGCGGGAATTTGCCGGATTGCGCAAGTTGCGTGACCAGCTTGGCTTGCGCCTTGGCGTCGATCTTCCGCAATTGTCCATGGGCATGTCGGACGACTACGAACTGGCCGTCGAGGAGGGGGCGACGCTGGTGCGCATCGGCCGCGCGCTTGTGTTGTGAAGTTGTGGATGTTGTTCAAAAAGGGGGCAGAACTCCCCGGCGCATTGCCGCGTCATCGCCGGAAACGCCCCCTCACGCACCCCAAAACGTACGCTCGGGGACATGGGATAAACGCAATTCCGGCAGGCGCGTCCCATGTCCCCAAGGTCCGCATTTCTGGCTGCTTTCTTGCCCTGCGCAAATCTTGCCTGCTCCCTTTTTGAACAGGCTCTTGTAGGGGGTCGGACAGGGTTTTTTGCGCCGAAGGGCGTCCGGAAAGAGGAATGCGGAAAAATGTGTCGAATATAACCTTCACGCATGGCGAAGACGCGCTGATTTTGTTGTTTTCGCTGCAAGAAGGAGATGAGATCATGTTGAACAGAGTCATGAATTTTCTGGGACTGGGCGATGATATGGACGACGACGAAGTCGCGGAAGAGAACGCGTATGAGCCGGAGGCCGAAGCGGCCGCGGGAGGCCGGCGCGCCGCGACAGTGGTGAATCTGCACACGCAAAAGCAGGTGCGCGTCGTGCTCGCCGAACCGAGCGTGTACGAGGATGCGCAGGCTGTGGCGGATCACCTCAAGGGCCATCGCTCGATCATCGTCAATCTGCACCGCTGTCCGTACGACCAGAGCCTGCGGATCGTGGATTTTTTGAGCGGATGCGTGTATGCTGTCGGCGGAAGCATGCAAAAGCTCGGGCATCACATCTTTCTGTGCGCTCCGGACAATGTGGACATTCAGGGCACGATCAGCGAATATTTGTCTGGAGAAGGCAGACGTATCTGAGGTGACGCGGTGCTTACGCTGTACGTGTTGATCGACTGGGCTCTGCGCCTGTACGGCTATGCGCTGTTTGCGCGCATCCTGATGAGCTGGTTCCCGGATCTTGGCGAGATGTCGATCGGCAGAATCCTGATTTCCATCACGGAACCGTATTTTGCACCGTTTCGCCGTTTCATTCCGCCTCTTTCCCTGGGAGGCATCTATCTCGATATCGCGTCATTGGTTGCCCTAATCGCCTATATGTTTGTGGATCGGGCCGTTCTCTGGCTGGTGCAGTCGGTGTTGCAGATGTTCGGGGTACTCTAGCGTGCGCCCGGATGTCGCAGTCCACGTCCGGTCTGAAGAGCGTCCACTGTTTTCGCGGTTGCGTGAATTGGCGGCGCGCGCGGAAGAAAGCGCCCAGCCGGCGCTGACGCATTTTTTGACGCCGAGAGAGGCGCGCATCGCCCGGATGGCCGCCGGTGTGGAGGGAGCGGTCTGCAAGTGCTTCGGCGGTTACGACGGTGCGGAACGCGTGCGCGCATCATTCGGTACTGATCGTTTTCCGCGCTTGGACCAGGAGTGGGGGATTGTCTGCCTGTGCGCACAGGTCGGGCGCGGGGAACCGGCACCTGCGCACGGGGATGTGCTCGGATCGCTGATGAACCTGGGATATCAGCGGGAGCGGATGGGGGATGTGCTCGTTTCCGCCGGCGAGATTTACGTCTTTCTTGAGGAACCGGCCGCAAAGACGGTCCTGCGCGATTGGTCACGTGCGGGAAAAGCGTCGCTCAGGACGGCGCGCTGCGCTGTTCC
>JAJZZT010000228.1 GCA_021797415.1 Bacillota bacterium | reverse complement strand
CATCGCGCTCGGCTTTGTCGTTGGCGGATCGCTGCTGACAGAGATCGTATTTGCCTATCCGGGCATCGGATATCTCCTGTACAATGCGGTGATCAATGAGGACTATCCGCTCATGCAGGGAATTTTTCTGATCATCGTCGTATGCGTCATCCTGGCCAATTTTATCGCCGATCTGGTCTACGTCCTGATCGACCCCAGAATCCGACGGGCAGGTGAGGCACAATCGTGAGCCAGGCCATCGAACCGGCGGCAGCCAAAGCCAACGTACTGCCCAATCCCACGCTGCAAGACGCATTGCGGCGGATTGCCCGCGTCCTGTGGCGCAACAAGAAATCGCGCGCTGGCCTTCTGCTGATGTCCCTGTTTATTCTGATCGCCCTGTTCGGGTCGTTCATCAGTCCGTATCCGCTGAACGACACCAATTTTCCGTTCATGCAGGGAGCAAGTCCCCAGCATTGGCTCGGCACGACGCAAAACGGGCAGGATGTTCTCACCGAACTGCTCTACGGAACGCGCGTCTCGATCCTCGTCACCTTCGCGGTGGGCCTGCTCGCCTCGCTTCTGGCCATGGTCATCGGCGTGACCGCGGGATACATGAGAGGATGGGTGGACGAGATCCTGTCGTTTCTCACAAACGTCTTCCTGGTACTTCCCGGATTGCCCCTGTTGATCGTCATCGCGTCCTACTCTCCCACCAAGGGCATGCTCATCATCATCCTGATCATCGGCTTCACCAGTTGGCCGTGGGGCGCCCGCGTGCTGCGCTCCCAGGTCGTCTCGCTGCGCTCGCGCGATTTTGTCGTCGCCGCCGTGCTCGCGGGAGATTCCATGCCGCGCATCCTCACCCGGGAGATCCTGCCGAACATGATGTCCCTGGTGGCGGCAAACTTCCTCGGGGCGTCCCTGGCGGGGCTGCTCGCGGCGGTCGGCCTTGAATTTCTCGGCTTCGGCGATCCCAGCACCGTGTCCTGGGGCTCCATGCTGTACTGGGCGCAGAACAGCGACGCCATGTTAAACGGCCAGTGGCCGTGGATCATCGCCCCCGGCCTGTGCATTGCCCTCTTTGGCACCGCGATGGTGCTGATCAACTTCGGCCTGGACGAACTGTCTAACCCGAGTCTCGGAGGAGAGTACGCATGAGTCTGCTGCAAGCGAAAAATCTCTCCGTGGTGTACGGAAAACGCAAACCCGTGAACGCCGTCCGGAACGTTTCGCTAGAGATTGGCGAGAACGAATTCATTGGCTTGGTGGGCGAATCGGGTTGCGGCAAATCGACACTCGGTTTCGCGCTCGCCCGCCTGGAGCGCGTCCCCGCCCGTCTATCCGGGGGCGAGGTGTGGATTGACGGGAAGAATTGGGCGGCCCTCAAATCGAACGACATCCGCCCCCAGCGGTGGAACACACTTTCCATCGTGCTGCAAAGCGGGATGAACGCGCTCAATCCCGTGATGACGATCGGCGCGCAGTTTCGCGACGTAATGCAAGAGCACACGAATATGACAGGCGCAAAGATTCTCAAGCGTTCCGAAGAAATGCTCGCGATGGTCAATATCCCCGCGGGAACGCTGCGCCGCTATCCCCACGAACTGTCCGGCGGAATGAAGCAGCGCGTGGCGATCGCGCTCGCCCTCGTGTTGCGGCCAAAACTCGTGATCATGGATGAACCGACCACCGCGCTCGACATGGTCGTGCAGCGGCAGATCGTGGACAATCTGTTGGCGCTGCGTGAACAGCAGCCGTTCTCCGTCCTTTTCATCAGCCACGATCTCGGGCTGGTGCTGGAACTCGCGGATCGGGTCATCGTCATGTACGCGGGAGAAATTGTGGAGAATCAGCAAGCCGGCCGAATGTTTGAGCACGCCATGCACCCCTATACGCGCGCGCTGCTGCAGTCCCTGCCCGACCCTGAAGCGCAGGCCGCGATCATGGGCGGCATACCGGGCAGTCCGCCGGACCTGCGCCGGCCGATCACGGGGTGCACGTTCGCCCCGCGCTGTCCGCTCGTCGAGGAGGTGTGCACGACCACCGCTCCCGCGCTCACGGAGATCCCCCATGGTCAGGCGCGCTGCCACGTGACCATCCGGGAGACACAGAGTCAGGCCAACAGAGCACACGGCGATGAACTCTGACGATCATGGTACGAGGAGGTCTGCAAGATGACAGAGGCGGTTCTCACCGTTGACTCGCTCACCAAGGTTTTCCACGCCGGCCGCAGGGGAACCGCGCACACCGCCGTGAACGATGTGTCATTCACCCTGCGGACAGGCCGCATTCTCGCCTTGGTCGGCGAGAGCGGAAGCGGCAAAACCACGATCGGCCGCATCATCTGCGGCGTCGACAAGCCCACTTCCGGCTCAGTGCAATTGGCCGCGCAGTCCGGTGCGGATCCGGCCAGACCGCGTACGGCGCACAAGCGGATCCAGATGGTGTTCCAGGATCCCTATGCGTCGCTGAACCCGTTCAACACTGTGCAATACACCGTGATGCGGCCGCTCATGAACTACCTGCGCCTCTCTCCGCGCGCCGCCGCGCAAAAAGCGCATGAACTGATGGAAACCGTGCGCCTGATTCCGCCGGCGGACTTCCTCGCCAAGCGGCCGGACGAACTCTC
>JAJZZT010000319.1 GCA_021797415.1 Bacillota bacterium | reverse complement strand
GCGAAGCGTGGCGTTCTCGTTGGCCAAAAGTTTGAGCGCCGCCGTTTCTTCGTAAAGTGTGCTGAGATTCTGCAGACGCTGGAAGAACGTCACCACGTCATACGTCGGTCGATACAGCACACCGCTTGCCGACGAGAATATGTCGACCATGAATTTTTCCGGAAGGGAAAGGTGCGCACCCCGCGACCGCAGGGATACGCCAGCCAAAACCACCAGCAAAATGGTCGCGCCTAGAAATACAAACAGTCTTGTCCCCGAAAAAAACTTTCCCACAACAGCCTCTCCCACTCCTTGAAATCCGGTTGCCCAACCGTGCGCTTAACGCCCGCGATACCGCTTGTTCGCCTCGCCTCGCCGGTCGCGCAGCATCGCGATGTTGTCAAGCGCGCGCCCCGTACCGATGGCCACGCAATCCAGCGGATTCTCGGCAACCATGACAGGCATCCCGGTCTCCTGGGACAAGTGCCGGTCAAGATGACGCAAGAGCGCCCCGCCGCCCGTGAGCACGATGCCCCGGTCCATGATATCGGCGGCAAGCTCTGGCGGAGATTTTTCGAGCGTGACCTTGACCGCCTCAAGAATCACCGCCACTGTATCCGACAGCGCTTCCGCCATTTCCCTGGCCGTGATGGTCACCGTCTTCGGCAAACCCGTTACCAGGTCGCGTCCGCGAATGTCCGTTTCCTCCCCGTCCTCCGTCACGAGCGCGGAACCGATCGAAATCTTCAATTCCTCCGCCGTTCGCTCGCCGATCATCAAATTGTACTTGCGTTTGATATGGTTCATGATCGCTTCGTCCATTTCGTCGCCGGCCACCCGGATCGAACGGCTGGTGACGATGCCGCCGAGCGAAATGATGGCGACTTCCGTCGTTCCACCGCCGATGTCGACAACCATGCTGCCCGTCGGCTCGCCGACGGGCAGCCCGGCTCCGATGGCCGCCGCCATCGGTTCCTCAATCGTCTGCGACTCGCGCGCCCCCGCCTGGATCGTCGCGTCGAGCACCGCGCGATTCTCCACAGCGGTGATGCCGGATGGAACCGCCACGATAACGCGCGGCTTGCCGGCAAATATCGACTTGTTCTTCAGCGCCTGCCGGATGAAGTGCTTAATCATCGCCGTCGTGATCTCATAATCGGCGATGACCCCGTCTTTCATCGGCCGCACCGCGACAATGTTTCCCGGCGTTCGGCCGATCATGCGTTTCGCCTGGTCACCCACCGCCCGAATCGTGCCGGTGTCCGTCCTCATCGCGACGACTGACGGCTCGCGAACGACGATGCCCCGGCCCTTCATGTACACCAAAGTATTGGCGGTCCCCAAATCTATCCCCATATCCCTCAAATTACCGAACATCCACTATTCGACTCCCCTCTGCCTCACACGTTATCAGTCAATCGCCATCAACCCGCGTTCTCGCAAGCTTATATACCGCTTGTCCCCAATCACGATGTGATCGAGCACTTCAATGCCGAGGATCTTGCCTGCCGCAACAAGACGCTGAGTGACCTGGATGTCCTCTTCGCTCGGCGCCGGATCGCCGCTCGGATGATTGTGCGCACAGATTACCGCGGCGGCGCTGCGCTTGAGCGCCGTTTTGAAAATCTCCCGCGGATGGACGATGGAAGCGTTCAGCGATCCGACTGAAACCACTTCTTCGCCGAGAACCTGGTGCTTCGTATCGAGATGAAGCGTCATGAAATGCTCCTTGCGCAAGAACCGAAGGCGATCCATCAGATAGGTTGCGGCATCCTGCGGAGATCCGATTTTGTTTAAGACACCTCCGTTCGAAGTGTACAACCGGCGTCCCAGTTCCACGGCCGCCAGCACCGTCACCGCCTTGACCGGACCGACGCCCGGAACATCCTGCAGCTCTACGGCATCCACATCGAACAACTCGCGCAAACCTCCGACGCGCACCAGAATCCGCTCCGCAACCCGCAAAGACGACTCCCCCCGCCTTCCTGTCGCGATGATGAGCGCGAGCAATTCCGTCACCGACAGCATGGCGGCCCCCTGGCGGAGCAATCGTTCGCGCGGTCTTTCTTCCTCGGGCAGTTCGGCCATCAGCAGTGTACCACTACCGCTTTGCGTTTGTCTGTTCATGCGATCACCCGTCTGGAAGAAATCACACGCTTTTTTGCTCCACGGCAGAGGCCGTCCGCCACGCGCAACCGAGATCCCTGAGAAAACTTACCGTCCGTTCCAGCGGCAATCCGACCACCGCATAATAGTCGCCGTACAGCCGCTCCACGAAAATCGCGCCAATGCCCTGAATGCTGTAGGCGCCCGCCTTGTCAAGCGGCTCGCCCGATGCGACGTACGCAGCAATCTCCACGTCCGGAATGTCGCGCATCCACACGGTGACATGAGAATAACCGCAACGCTCCATGCCCGTCGCCGTGCTTCGCACGGCGACGCCGGAGTACACATCGTGCCGGCGTCCCTGCAAACGCTCCATCATCAGGCGCGCATCCTCCTTGTCACGCGGTTTCCCGAGCAGCGAACCGTCGATTGCGACCAAAGTATCCGCTCCTATGATGAACCCGCGCGCTCCGAGCGCGATCGCGGCCTCTACCTTGCGTCGCGCGAGCAGTTGCACCACGTCCGGCGGCGT
>JAJZZT010000088.1 GCA_021797415.1 Bacillota bacterium | reverse complement strand
CGGACATGTATGAAATGGCGCGGGCGCGATTGGAGGAGGCCGGCCTGCTGCAGTACGAGATCAGCAATTTCGCCGCGCGGGGCGATGAGGCGCGGCATAACCTCGCGTACTGGCGCAATGATTTCTATCTCGCCGCCGGCGCCGGTGCGCATGGCTATGTCAATGGGGAACGCTACCGCAATGTCAGGTCGCTCCCGGCGTATGCGAACCGGCTTGCGAAAGGGGTCCGTCCGGTGGAGGAAGCGGTCGCCGTGCCGGAGGCGGAAGCGATGGAAGATACGATGATGCTCGGCCTGCGGCTTGCGCAGGGAGTTACCCAAACACGGTTTCGCGTGCGGCATGGAACGGCGATGCACACGATTTTTGGCGCAATTATCGAGCGGTTGGAAGAGCGTGGTCTGCTGATGGACGACGGACGGCGGGTGTGGATTCCTCCTGCGCGTTACACGGTGGCCAACGAGGTGTTCGCGGAATTCGTAGGGGCGCTGACTGCAGGATAGGCGGCCTCGGCGAACAGCATTTCCCGCGGCCGGGAGTTGACATTCCCGAGTGTTGTCTGATACATTTTGAGTGAACTTTTAGCACTCGGCACACAAGAGTGCTAACAACAAAGGGCAGCCCGATCTGAAAGCGGGGATGGCGATGTTGACAGAACGGCAGATGAGAATTCTGCGCATGATCGTGGATGACTACATCCGTTCTGCGGAACCTGTCGGATCGCGCACATTGTCCAAGCAGATGGCCATGGATGTCAGCGCGGCCACCATCCGCAACGAGATGGCCGACCTGGAGGAACTGGGATATCTCGAACAGCCGCACACATCGGCGGGACGAGTTCCGTCGCAGCAGGGCTACCGATATTATGTGGACCATCTGCTGTCCGATGCGGTTGTGCTTTCTTCGGACGATGTGTTGAGTATCCGTTCCCTGTTCTCCGAACGCATGGTGGAGATGGAGCGCGTCGCTCACGAGACGGCCGTGATGATCTCGGAACTGACGCGCTACACCGGTGTTGTACTCGGACCGCAGGTGTACGATACGACGTTGAAGAAACTTGAGATCATCCCGCTGAACGAACGGTCGGCCGTCGTGCTCATCGTGACGTCGGCGGGGGCTGTCCAGAACAAGACGGTGACCTTGCCGGAAGGCATCTCGCCGAGAGATGTGGAACGCCTGTTTTCCATTCTGAATCACCGTCTGGTCGGAACGCCGATGTACCGCATAAGGTCCCGCGTTCTGCAAGAGATCACGAAAGAAGTTGCACGCCACGTGGAGGATTACGAGGAGACCATGAAACTTCTGGACCGGATTCTTCCCGCTCTGACGAGCGAGCGCGATGACAGGGTATACCTGGGCGGCGCGACCAACATGCTGGAGCAACCAGAATTTCGCGATCTGCAGAAAGTGCGCGCGGTGCTGTCCTGGCTGGAGCAGCCCTATCATGTCGCGGAGGCGTTGCGCGGCGAGGAAAAAGGCGCGAACCGCCTGTCGGGCATCCGCGTGAAGGTGAGAATCGGAGGGGAAAACAGTGCGGGAATGCTGCAGGATTGCTCGTTGATCACGGCGTCGTACGCGGTTGGCGACGTGCCGATCGGCGTGATCGGCGTGATCGGTCCCACGCGCATGGAGTACGCGCGCGTGATGCGGTTGATGAAAGCTTTGTCCGACAGCATGACGGACGTATTTTCGCGCTTTTACCGTTGACACAGTGATGGAGGTAGCGCAGTGAGGGATCGATGGGACGAACCGGCAATGGACGAGACAAAAGAAGACAGAATAGAAAAAGAGGAGTTGCGGGATCCGCCGCAGGACCGGCAACGGGAGGATCCCCTGGCAAAGCGGCCGGCCGGGCAGGGGGACGGAATGGAGAACGACCGCCGTGAGGATGGGAAGAGCGCCGGTGAAACCGGCGGGGGTATGGGCTCCGATGAACGCGGCGAAGGATCGGCCGTCCCGGAGCCGGAGACTGAACTCGCCGTTTGGCGCGGACAGGTGGATGAACTGCAGAATCGCTTGCTGCGCACGCAGGCGGATTTTGACAACTATCGCAAGCGTACGCGACAGGAGAAAGACGAGCTGGTCTCCTATGCCAACGCAAAGTTGATCGGCGAACTGCTTCCGGTGCTCGACCATTTCGCGCTCGCCCTGCAGGCGGCCGATGCGGAGGCGGACGGCGGCGCGCTGGCGAAAGGGATCGACATGGTGTACAAACAGTTGCTCGACATTCTCGGGAAGTCCGGCGTGCAGATGATGAACCCGGATGGCGAAGCGTTTGATCCCAAGCGGCACGAAGCCGTGCTGTCGGAACCCGTGGAGGGGACGCCGCCCGGCACGGTGGTTCAGGTGCTGCGTTCCGGCTATACCCTGCATGAGCGTGTGCTGCGGCCCGCCATGGTAAAAATCAGTCAATAGTTAAGGAGAGGGTAATGTCATGCCAAAGGTAATTGGGATTGATCTGGGGACCACAAACTCTTGCGTGGCCGTGATGGAAGGCGGCGAGGCAGTCGTCATTCCGAATGCGGAGGGCAACCGTACGACGCCGTCTGTTGTCGGTTTCGCCAAAAACGGCGAACGGCTCGTCGGCGATGTGGCAAAGCGGCAGGCGGTCACCAATCCG
>JAJZZT010000453.1 GCA_021797415.1 Bacillota bacterium | reverse complement strand
GCCGACTGGACCAGCAGTTTCGCCAGACACGCGCGCTGCAATTCTCCGCCGGACAATATTCGCACATCGCGCTGCGCCAGGTGCGCGAGCCCCACTTCGGCCAGCGCCCGTTCCACCGTGTCGGCGCTCGCGTCCCGGTGCTTTGCGTATGTGCCGAGCGAGACAAATTCGTGAACCGAGTAAGCGACCTCAATCGCGTTGCGCTGCGGAAGGTAGGCGAGCAGCCGCGCCCGTTCCCGGCTGCGCAATCCGCCGAGCGACCGGCCAAAGATCTCGATGTCGCCGCGGTCAGGAACAAGGATGCGCGCGAGCAGGCGCATGAGCGTGCTCTTGCCCGCTCCGTTCGGTCCGAGCAAAGCGACGAATTCACCCGGCCGCACCGCGAGCGACGCGTCGCGAATAATGGGGCCGTAGTACACGCGGCGCGCGACCAGTCCTATGCTGTGTTGCGCCGCCGGGCCGTCTGTCACGTCGCCTCACCCCCCAGACTCTCAGGTCCATCTGCGCTCCGCGCGCAGCAAAAGAAAGAGAAAAAACGGCCCGCCGAGGAACGAGGTGACAATTCCCACCTGCAGTTCATACTGCGATGAGACCGACCGCGCGAGCACATCGGCGAGCGTCAGCAAGCCGGCCCCAAGCAGGGCCGAGGCGGGGAGCAGCCACCTGTGGCGGGGACCGATGATCCTGCGAGCCGCATGCGGCACGAGCAGTCCCACAAAGGCGATCGTGCCGCTCACCGCGACGGCTGCGCCCGTCATCAACGCGGCAAGCGCGATCAGGATGCGCTTGGCCCACTCCACCGACACACCGCTGGAATGCGCGTGTTCTTCTCCCGTTGCAAGCAGGTCGAGTTCTTTCGCAAAGCCGGACAGGATAGCGAATCCCGCCATGACAGGCGGCGCCAGGATGCGCACCTGCGTCCATCCGTCGCCGTTGAATCCGCCCATCAGCCAGAACATGATGCTGCGCAGTTCGCTGTTGTTAGTGAAAGAAAGGATTAGCGACAGTGCCGAAACGATCATGGAACTGATGATCATGCCGGCCAGGAGCAGTCCGATCAACGATGTGCGGCCGCGCCGCGTCGACAGCGCGTAGACGGCAAAAACGGCGCATGCCGCGCCTGCAAAGGCGCACGCGGGCAGCGTGTAGGGATTGATGATGTTCCAGCCCGCGGCGAACGCGATGACGGCGCCAAGCGATCCACCGGCCGAAACGCCTATGATGCCGGGATCCGCCATGGGATTCCGGAAGACGGACTGCACGACGGCGCCCGAAACGCCAAGGGCCGCGCCGACGAGAACCGTGCAGACGACGCGGGGTTCGCGCAATGCGCCAACGATGATGTCCGTCACGTTCCGGCCCGCCGGGTGCAGCACGCCGCTGACAACCTGCGGCAGTGTCAGATGCACCGGTCCGACGGCAATGCCGAGCAACGCCGACGCAACGGCAAAGGCGGCGAGAAGAGCCAGGCGCAGGAACATGCCGCCGCGCCTGGCTTCCGTCTTGTGAGCCGTCACTTCGCCTTGCGCGCCGCCGCGATGAGCATCTGCTCCACATCGCGGACACCGAGCGTGATGTACTGCGCCACATCGGACAACTGCGCATCCGACGCCGTGTACACGTGGTGTTCCCGGACGGCGCGCAGGGCGGACACGCCGCGCAGGGCGAGAAACTGCTTCAATTGTGTGTGGGCCGCGCCGGAATCATTCGGAACGATGATGACGTCGGGATTCATGGCAAGCAGTTGCTCGACGGACACCTGGGCCCAGCCGTTGACCTGGGTGGCCGCATTCACGCCGCCCGCGTCGGCGATGATGTTGTTCACGGTTGTATTGCGTCCCGCCACGTACCCGTAGCTGTAATACACCACGCTCTGGCGCTGTTTGGGCGCCTGTTTGCGCAGGGCCGCAAGCCGTCGGTTCATGCCCGCAACCAGCGCGCGCGCTTTCGCCTCGTCTCCGACCATGCGTCCAAGGATCAGGATGTGCGACTCGATCTGGGGAATCGAGTTGAATGTCGTGAATTCATAAACGGGAATGCCAGCCGTCTGGAGTTGCCGGACGACTTTTTGATTGGTGTAGTCGGCTGTCAGGACGAGATCGGGGTGCATCTTGATCAGCGCCTCCGTACTCGGCAGACCCGCCGTCGATCCGACCGTCCTGAGATGGTCCTGCTTTACTCTGGCCACGATATTTGAGTAGACCGGATTGGTGGCATAGTAGTCCAGGCCAATGATCCGCTTGGGCGACACCATTGACAGCAGCATTTCATCCGTGCCGAGCGTCAGGGAAAGAATGCGGGTCGGCCGGTGCGCGATGCGTACGGTGCGCCCTGTGTCGTCCTTCAGGACCAACGGAAAGCCTGAAGCGGCGGTGTGACGGAGTGTGGTCTTGGCTGGAGCATGCTTGACTGGAGCATGCTTGACTGGAGCATGCTTGACTGGAGCATGCGCCGTCGCGAGCGCGGCTGGAGCATGCGTGACTGGAGCGTGCGCCGTCGCGAGCGCGGCACCCGGAGTCGCGAAAAGCGCGGCGCCACAAGACAGTGCGCAGGCCGCTGCGGCGACCCTGCGTGAAGTGCGCGAGGCGAATGACATGAATGAAACCTCCCTGAGTGAA
>JAJZZT010000162.1 GCA_021797415.1 Bacillota bacterium | reverse complement strand
GCGCGGGCGGACAGCACATCAACACGACGGATTCGGCGGTGCGCATCACGCACCTTCCGACAGGCGTCGTAGTCACCTGTCAGAGTGAACGGTCGCAGATCCAGAACAGGGCGGTCGCGATGCGGATTCTGGCCGCCCGGCTGCTGGAGAAAAAACGGGAGGAACAGGAGGCGGAGGTGGCGGCTCTGCGCGGCGAGCAGAAGGATATCGCGTGGGGGAGCCAGATCCGTTCGTACGTGTTCCACCCCTATTCGCTGGTCAAGGACCACAGAACGGGCCATGAGGTGGGGAATGTCGGAGCCGTGACGGACGGAGACCTAGATGGTTTCGTGAACGCCTACCTGCGCTGGAACCTGCAGCGCAGGCAGGGCGGCGGGGCGTGAGGGGAAGGAGTTTCAATCGTTTCCGATACTTTTTGATTCTGAAAACGCGGTTTCACATTGCGCTTGCAGTTCTCTCCACTGCAGGTCCCATTCTATGGCGGATTCCGGCGGTTCCGGGATGGCGTAGCCGGAATCCCGCGCAAGTTGTACGGTATGCCGCATATCCTCCAGTCGTTCGAGACTATACAATGCAAGCACACTGATCCACAGTTTGAGCGCCTCTATCTCAGTGTGGTCTTTCGGCGCTGCCAGGATGATGCGCAGGGCCTGTTCGGGAAGTGGCAGCCGCAACGTTGACAGCGCGGCGTAGAGAAGAAATGCCTGATTGCCAGTATGCTTGAAACTCTGCAATGCAAAGTCTGCCACTTCGGCGTCTTGAGCCGCTTCCATTGCATCGCGCAGCCACGGTTGCATGTCCTCCCATTTTGACACTGGCGGGAAATAATCGCGGTTTCGCCGGTATGCTTGCGGTGGCCGCTCAATCCAGCGACCATCGGATGTCCATACCTGACCCCACCGTCTGTGGAGAACCTCCAGATTCTGCTTCATGGAATGCTGCCACTCCTGGCTGTTCCATGATGCGCTCCCTTTATGGTAGATGAATACATCCCTCGCAACGCCGATCTGATAACCGGCATTCAGCACCCGGATACAGTAATCGTCATCCTCGTAGTTACCCTTGCCAAAATCGAGGTGAAGACCGCCTACCGTATGAAGGACTTCTTGACGCATAACCCAGGCAAAGCCGACGATTCTCTGTGTAGCCATAACAGTACCCGCATTCTTTGCGAAGATCATGCGCGCAAACGGATCCAGTGCGTCGAGAGAGGAAGAGAAGGGGATGTTCTGTACGCCGGATACATTGCATGCCATGGGTCCAATGAGGCCGAGAGAAGGAAATTGGTAAAAGTGGACGAGCATTCGTTCCATCCAGCCAGATGTCATGACCACATCGTTGTTGAGAATCGCGATAAACTCCGTCGTGACGGTCGCTAAACCCGCGTTTATTCCGCCTGCAAATCCAGTGTTGTATTTCAAAAACACTGGTTTAATCCAAGCGTGGATTTCCGCTAAGTTACGCAGATACTCGGGGGTGCCGTCTGTTGAACCGTTGTCCACCGGTACAAGAATATAATCCAACCATGTGGATGTCTGGATGCTGGCAATGGCCTGTTTAGTATATTCTAAATTATTCCAACAAAGGATTATGATTGTTGTTTTTGGTTGAGTTGCAGGAAGAGGAAGGATTGCTGACAACTTCTCGCGCACAAGATCCGGATGGTAATGGTTTTTGATAATGTTCTGTGCGTGATTCTGAAATGCGGACCACAACGGCTTGTCCTCATACAGGCGAATTACGGCGTCGGCAAATGCACGGGCGTCATTGTCCGCAACGATGATTCCCGCCTCGGCGACGGGCATGCCTTCTATGGCGGTGGTTGTGGCGACAAATGGTACTTGATACTCTAAAGTTTCACCCAACTTGCCTTTTATGCCAGACCCGAAACGCAGTGGCATGACCGTGAGCCGGGTTCGTTCGTAGAGATTCGTCAAATCCGGCACATAACCAAGAACGGATATGGTATCCGATTCCAGATCTCTGATCCTCTCCGTTGGATTGTTTCCCGCGATGGACAGATGAATCCCGGGCAGGCTGAGTTGGATCAGCGGCCATATTTCCAGTAAAAAAAAATTCATGGCGTCCACATTTGGGGTGTGATTAAAATTTCCCACGAAAAGAACGCCGGATCTGTCTTCCCATGGTGTGCGGCTCTCGCGGAGTTCGTGAATAATGGGTACAACTTCGACGATCTTAGCATGCTGTTCCCGCGTCCACGCTCCGTCAACTTCACTTACGGCCACCACAATATCCGCATCTTGGCAGGCGTCGAGTTCTCTCCACGCGGTCCGCTTTTGCGACAATTCGTCACCAAAGCCGTACTGTCTTCCTTGGGTCAACCGTTTCGAATGAATATCCACCGTGTCGTAGATAATGCGGGATCTGATGGACAGCGCCCGCACGATGGGCGCTGTCCAATGATACAGATCAGGTGCTGCTATCCACGCCGTGTTCCGGTTAGACGATTGGAGAATGTGCGGCCAGGGGATGGATCGCAGATCGTTGTTTCCTGAGTGGCATTCAATGCCGATGTCCTCCAGGGCTTTTTGGTAATGCTCCTGTCCAACGCCGTACATTGCGATGAAAATGATACGAGCAGCGGGCATGATGGATCGTGCA
>JAJZZT010000482.1 GCA_021797415.1 Bacillota bacterium | reverse complement strand
GTATTTGCATGGTGAGCACGTCCCGCCGCAGGTCCTTGCCCCCGTTCCTGGGGTTACGAAGGCCAATATTCACGTCGCACTGTCGAGAAGTTTCGGCTGATTCGAATCGGGATGCCGGGGGAATGCGGGACAGATGGCCACATTCCTCCGTTATCGTTCGGGGTGACTTCAAGTGCGGATTCTCGAATTACGTGAGTTGGGGAAGTCCTATAACGGGAACAAGGTGCTGCGCAACGTGACGGCATCCCTCCGTACGGGAGAGATTCATGCGCTGGTCGGTCACAACGGTGCTGGCAAGTCGACCTTGCTGAAGATTCTCTCCGGTGTGGAATCGCCGGATGAAGGCGACATTCAGATTTCCGGAAGAAGTGTTCGATTTCGATCTCCCGGAGAGGCGCAGGCTGAGGGAATCGCATGCGTCTATCAAGAGCTTCGCGTCATCAATCAGTTGAGCGTCGCAGAGAACCTGTTCCTCGGGACTCCGGCAGGCAGGGGAGGGTTGGCGCGCAGGCCAAGAATCCATCGTGAGGCGAAGGAGATTCTCGTCCAGTACGGACTGGCGTTGGATCCCGGGGCTAGAGTTGCGACGCTTTCGCATGCCGAGAAGCAGTTGCTTGAGATCGTGGCCGCTCTGCAAAAGCATAGTACGTTTCTCTTTCTGGATGAGCCGACAACGTCGCTCGAATTTCAGCAAGTCGACATGTTGCTGACGACCATCCGGAATATCGTGCGCCGCAGCGAGACAGGCGTGGTGCTCGTGACGCACAAACTGGATGAAGTGTTCGCCGTTGCGGATCGAGTGACCGTACTCGCCGAGGGGCGCGTCGTTCTCTCCGGCGACACCGCGAGTTTTGGCCGTGACCAGGTTATCCGGTCCGTCGTGGGCAATAAGGAATCCGTCCCCACTGCACCCGGGACGCGCGTCCCCCGGGAGCGAATACGGGATGTCGGCGAGCGATCCCCCGTCATTAGTGTTCGAAATCTCGTGAGTTCCCGATTGCGCGGGGTAACCCTGGATGTCTATGCAGGTGAGGTACTGGGCCTCTACGGGCTCGTGGGAGCAGGGCGAACAGAATTTCTGCGCGCACTGATGGGTCTTGACCGCATCCGGGGAGGCGGACTGCAGTTGCTCGGACATCCGTATCATCCCAGGGGTCCCCAAGATGCGTTAAAGCGCGGCATTACCTATCTGACAGAAGATCGACGGATCGATGGATTTGTCCCCCATATGAATTCGATCCAGAATGCCGCCCTTCCCATCTATGCCCGTGAGAGTCGACTTGGGTTTGTGGCCCATTCGGTTATTGAGAATCTCGCGAGGCAGCAATTTTCCGCGCTGCAGATCCGCGGGGACGTCGAACGAGCGATGAGGTATCTCAGCGGCGGGAATCAGCAGAAGATACTGTTTGCTCGCGCCGCGCTGCAAAAGCCCATGTTGTTGCTTCTCGATGAACCGACAAAGGGAATCGACCTAGGGGTGAAAGGCGAGATTTACTCAATCATCCGTTCTTGGGCGCGCGAACAGTCGACCGCGGTCATTGTGGCGTCGACCGAGGAAGAGGAGGTCATTGCGATCAGTGATCGCATCGGCATATTCGCGGACGGGCGCTGCACACACGTTTTTGACAACAGTGAGGACGTGACGGCGGCGCATTTGAGGACACTGGCGGTTGGCGGGGAGGACTTTATGCATGCGACGGCTACCGAATGAACTGGGAATTTTGGTCGTGCTCATTTTCGTGGGGCTCGTATTTTCCCTGCTGTCCAATCAGTTTATGACCGCAGGCAACCTCTTTACCATGTTGCTGAATGTGACCGTGATTGCCCTTCTGTCATTGGGGCAAACGTTCGTATTACTCACCGGGGGCATTGATCTGTCAGTGGGATCCGGGATCGCGCTGTCCGGTGTTCTTGCGGCCATGGTTCTACAGAGTAATGGCACGCTCTGGGAAGCCGTGGCGGTCGCGATTCTGTCCACGCTCGCTCTTGGTCTGGTCAATGGCGTGATCATTCATTATGTAAAGGTCCCGCCATTCATCACGACGTTTGCGACGATGAGCGTGACCGCCAGTATTCCGATGATCCTCACACAGGCGAATCCCATAGCCATCGTGAAGCAGGGTTTTGCCCAGATCGGCGGAGGATTTCTCGGACCCATACCCATTCCGGTGCTCATTCTCGGTGTTCTCGCATTGCTGGCATGGCTGTTTTTGACCCGCACCTCGTTGGGCGTGCACATATACGCCACCGGGGGGAATCGGGATGCCGCGCGGCTGGCGGGGGTCAACACGGCGAAAGTGGACCTGCTGGTATACGTCGTCAGCGGATTGATGTCGGGCTTGTGCGGGCTCATCGATGCGTCCCGCCTCATGTCCGGATTCCCGACGGCGGGCTCTGGTACATCGTTGTTCTTTTCTATCGCGGGCGCCGTGGTTGGCGGTGTCAGTCTGTTCGGTGGCGTGGGATCGATTGTCGGGGCCCTGATCGGGTCTGTCCTCATCGGCACCATCATGGACGGATTGAACATCATCAACGTGAGCAGTTATTGGCAACCATTGGTGATCGGACTCATCATTCTCATTGCCGTGACGGTGGATACCCTTCGGATGTCCCAGCGTCTGCGT
>JAJZZT010000099.1 GCA_021797415.1 Bacillota bacterium | reverse complement strand
TCGTCCGCATACTTGCGGCTGTTGAAATGGAATCCGCCAAGCTTGCCCTCATCCAGCAGGTAGGAGACGATGTGTTCCACGTTGGTGCCCTGCGCGTGGTGTCCCGTGTCCACCAGCACTTCGGCCTGTGCGCCGAGCCTGCGCGCCTCCGTGTACGCCATTCCCCAGTCGGCCAGATCCGTATGGTAGAATCCCGGTTCGAAGAATTTGTACTCGATCAGCATGCGCATGTGCGGTTCAAGAGCCGTGTAGGTTTCGGCAAGCGCCTCGCTCATCCAGCGCTTGCGGTTGCGCAGATGCCCCTGCCCGGGATAATTGGTTCCGTCCGCAAACCACAGGCTCAGCGTGTCCGACCCCACCTGTTTCATGATGTCGACGCACTCCAGCAGGTGGTCGGTCGCCCTGCGGCGCACGCGGCTGTCCGAATGGGTCACGCTGCCCAACATGTAATCGTCATCCTGGAACACGTTCGGATTGACCGCTCCGATCTGCAATCCGAGCGATCCGGCATGGGCCGTCAGTCTGCGGTAGTCGTCCACGCGGTCCCACGGGATGTGGATGGCAACTTTCGGACAGGCGCCGGTCAGGCGATGCACGACCGCCGCGTCTTCCAGTTTTTCGAAAGGATCCCGTGGAACCCCTTGTTTTTTGAACACCTTAAAACGTGTTCCGGAATCGCCGTATCCCCATGAAGGGGTTTCAATCTGCAGCGCCCTGAACCGGCCTTTGACATCCTCAAGATCGACTCCGCGCGCCTGCTGTTGTTCTTCAAACAACGCGTAGGCCCGATCGCTCCACGGTTTCATGGGTTCGCCATCCTTTCTATCGTGAAAATGAGGTTTCTCTGCCAGCCGTCGTCATCCCCTTTGCTCCTGCTCAGACACCGCTATCGCTAAACTCGCGACGAGCAAAGGGCATGGCGTCGCCCCGGCGAACCTTGCCGATGGCGCGAAACACGCCGGGCACAGGGCATGGCGTCGGCCCGGCGACCTTGCCGATGGCGCGAAACACGCCGGGCACAGGGCATGGCGTCGGCCCGGCGAGTTTTCACCCCCCGAGGCGCGCGCCAGCGCCATGGCCGCCTATCGTGGGAAGGCCGCCGCCACGCCGCCGTCAATGGTCAGCATGCAGCCGGTGGTCTTTTGCGACGCGGGCAGCGCGAAAAAGAGAATTCCCTCGGCAATATCCTCGGTGGAAATATTGACATCAAGGATCGTCCGTTTGCGGTAATGCGCCTCAAGCTCGTCTGGCGCGATTCCGTACGCGCGCGCGCGCTCTTCCCGCCACGACGAACTCCAGATATTGGATCCCTGCAGCACGGCGTCCGGCAGGATGGAATTGACGCGAATGCCGTGCGGGCCGCCCTCGACCGCCAGACAGCGCGCCAGATGGGCTTCCATCGCTTTGGCAGAACTGTACGCCGCCGCATCCTTGCCGGCGTAGACGGCGTTTTTGGAAGTCACGAACACGATAGAACCGCCTTTTCCCTGATCCGCTATGATCCGGAACGCCTCGCGGGACGTGAGGAAATATCCTGTGCCGAGGACGGCGACATTGCGGTTCCAGTCGTCCAGCGTGGTTTCAAGCACGGGCGAGGAACTGGCAAGACCGGCGTTTGACACGAAGACATCAATGCCGCCGTACATCAGGATGGTCTCCTGGAACGCGCGCACGACCTTCTCCTCATCGGTGACATCCAAAGAGACGCCGAGCGCCGCGCCTTCCCCGAACGTCTCGTTCAGTCGGCCGGCCGTCTGCACCGCCGCCTCATGGGCGAGATCCGCGAGCACGACGTGGGCGCCTTCCGCGGCCATCCGCCGCGCCGTAGCGCTGCCGATGCCGCCCGCGCCTCCCGTGATGAACGCCACCTTGCGCGACAGGCCGCGTTCGGGCGGAGCGAGCGACAACTTGTACAATTCCAGCGGCCAGTATTCGACGTCAAACGATTCTTTCTCCGTCAGCGAAACAAATGTTCCAAGCGCGCTCGCGCCTCGCATGACGGCGACCGCCCGTCGGTAGAGGGCCGCGGCCACATTGGCCATTTTTTTCGATTTTCCCGTGCTGATCGCGCCGAGTCCGGGAATCAGGATGACGCGCGGATACGGATCGTGCATGGGAACATCCAGGTCGACGTTTCGTTCGTAGTACGCGAGATAGTCCTGCCGGTACTTCTCCAGTCCGATTCGCAACTGATTCTGCAGCGCCTGCAGATCGCCTGTCGCCGGATCCCAGTCCACGTACAGCGGCGTGCGTTTCGTGTGCACGAGATGGTCTGGACAGGCGGCGCCCACCTGCGACAGCGTCGCCGCGGCGCGGGAATTTATAAATTCCAGAAAGTCCTCACCGTCGTCGTACGTCAGGATGGCATGCCGCTCTCCGGAGACGATGCCGCGCACGACAGGCAGCAGAGTGGCGGCCGCCTTGCGGCGCGCGTCGGCGGACAGGGAGTGATGGCGAAGTCCTCCGAAAACCGTCGATCCGCCGCTTCGCTTCTTGATGTACGCCGCCATCTCCGCAATGATGCGCATCGTGTTTTCGTAGCACGCCTCCGAAGTGTCGCCCCACGTGATCAACCCGTGCTTCTCCATAAGCACGAGTTCGCACTCGGGATGGCTGCGCACCGCC
>JAJZZT010000130.1 GCA_021797415.1 Bacillota bacterium | reverse complement strand
TGCGCCTGCGGCCCCGTCAGGTACAGATTCGACATGTGCCACAAGGTCTGCGCCTGGTCGGTCACTGCTTCCACCAGGGCCGGGTGGCAGTGTCCAAGCGCGTTCACGGCGATCCCGCTTGTGAAATCCAAATACGCCCGACCCTTTTCGTCGAATACATGGCATCCGGAACCGCGCACAATCTGCAGCGACTGACGCGCATATGTGTGCATGACGGACCGTTTGTCGACGGCTTCCAGCGCTTCTGCCTGCACATCTGCTTTCACCATGGTGAGTTCCCTCCTGAACAGATTCTCTACATCCGTCTTCATTCTCTATTCGCCGCCATTTTCCGTCCGCCAATCGTCCCCGCGAACGATCCCCGAAGGATCGCCGCCTCGGGCGCCGGCACGGACGATTCCCGCGAGCAGTCTCAGGTGTCGGCGCGGACGATCCTCGTGCCGGCATTCTCGCCTCGCCTGAGCGCCGCGAGAATGTCCGGCCGCCTGCCGTCGACAATGTGCGCTTCGCCCGCGCCCGCCTCCACGGCCGCAAGCGCCGCCTCCACCTTGGGAATCATGCCGCCCGCGATCGCCCCCGACCGGATCATGCCGCGCGCCTCGGGCGCGGACAACACCGGTATGGCGTGGTGCGCCTGCGCCGATTCCTTGACTCCCGGCACATCCGTCGCCAAAACGAAAGCGTCCGCAGCGAGCGCTCCAGCCAGTGCGCCCGCGGCAAAATCCGCGTTGATATTGAGCGGCTGGCCGTCCGGTCCGATCCCGAGCGGCGCAATGACCGGAACATATCCCGCCTCGAACAGAAGCTCCACGAGACCGGCCTTGACGGCCGTCACGCGCCCGACCCGCCCAAGCGCCCCCGAAGCGTCGTACAGCCCGGCTTGCATCAGTTCCCCGTCCTCCCCGGACAATCCGACCGCCTGTGCGCCGGCGCTCTGCAATGCCCGCACGATCCGTTTGCCCACGCGGCCGGCCAGAACCATCTCCGCCACGTCGAGCGTGATATCGTCCGTCACGCGCTGCCCCTCGACAAACGAACTGGCGTGGCCGATGCGCGCAAGAAAATGGGTGATCTCCGGTCCGCCGCCGTGCACCACGGCGATGCGCTCACCCTCGCCTGCCATGCGCGCGACCTCTGTCAACAAATCCGCCGGTTCACCCGCCACACTGCCGCCGTACTTGACGACCCACGTTCCCATGCTGTCCGCCCCTTCGCGCCGTCTGGCCTCAGACCCACGGCAGACTGATGAGCCCGGCCGTCTCTTCCAATCCGAACATCAGGTTGAGATTCTGAATCGCCTGCCCCGCCGCGCCCTTCCCGAGATTGTCGATGGCGGACGCCACCAGGGCCATCCCCGTGCGCGCGTCCGCGTAGACGCCGATCTGGCACGCGTTGGTTCCCGTCACATGGTGCAACTCGGGCACCTGCCCGGCGTCCAGCACGGTGACAAACGGTTCGGCCGCGTAGCGCTCGGCAAATGCGCTGCGCAGATCATCCGTGGTCGTGCGCTCCCGCAGCGGCGCGTACGCCGTTACGTAGATGCCCCGGCGCACCGGCAGGAGTTGCGTCGTAAGCAGAATCCGCGGCGCAGTCTCCGCGATACCCGCGCGCTGTTCCGCCTGCGCGAGCGTCTGTTCGATCTCCGGCGTGTGCTGGTGCGCGCCCACACGATAAGGTCGCAGGCTCTCCTCGACCTCCACGAAATGTGTGCCCTGCTGCGGCGTCTTCCCCGCGCCGGAAACGCCCGACTTGGCGTCCACCACGATGCGGGACGTGTCGACCAGCCCGTTTTCCACCAGGGGCAGCAGCGCGAGCGTCGCGCATGTCGCGTAACATCCCGGATTCGCCACCAGATCCGCCGTGCGGATCGCCGCGCGGTTCAGTTCGGGCAGTCCGTACACCGCCTGCGGCTGACCCGGCGCCACATGATGCCCGCGACCGTACCACTTCTCATATTCCGCCGCGGGCAACCGGAAATCACCGCTGAAATCCACGATTCGCACACCATGCGCAAGCAGTTCCGGCGCCAGGGCCATCGCCTGTCCGTGCGGCAGCGCGAGAAAAGCCGCGTCCACCTCGGGCGTCTTGTCTCCATCCAATGATGAAAACCTCAATCCGCCTGGTTCCGTTCCGCGAAACTGCGGCAGCACCTCTTCCACCGTCCGGCCCGCCCGGCTGTCCGAACCCACCCAGACGATCTCGACGTCCGTCCGGAAATGCAGCATGCGCAACGCTTCCGCTCCGCCGTAGCCTGTGGCACCCCAAATTCCGACCCGCATGCCGCCACCTCTTTCTCGAATTATTATACGTATATGCGTATAAAATTGCAATATCCTCGACTGTCTACCTACCTTCAACGTACGCTCGGTCCTTATTTCTGGCTGCTTCCTCTAGTAAACTCCATTTTCAGTCTATAGAGGACACAGCAAAGCAGCCTGGTCGACCGCCCTGAAAATGCGATTCTGCCGCCGGCCGCTGGGCGGACGCCCGCACGATTCGAGACCGCGAGACATACGCCGTATAGCGGATCCATTTGACCATCCGGAGGATGTGGCCACTATGCGCGATGTCCGCCGGATACCGGGAGGAATCACCATGGCGGAACCTCGCTTGCCGCAGCGCGCAG